>JBOGXG010000174.1:0-3208 GCA_050694195.1 Actinomycetota bacterium
GGTGCTCATGGACGTGCACGTTTCGCGCCGAGAAGAAGCTAGGCCGCGGCGGTCGTCGGCGCGGTGCCTCGGAGACGCTCCGCCTCGATCCAGTGATTACGAAGGACGAGATAGGAGATCGCGATCCCGAGCAGGCTCGAGACGAGCTGTGCATACGCGGCGTCGCGTACGAAGGAGCTGGGCCCCGAGGCGAGGGTGCCAGGGGCGATGATGTCGCCGAGGGCGAGCACCGCGCTGACCGCCGCGGTCACCCCGATGATGAGGGCCGTGAAGCTCGTGAGGTACAGGGACGAGGTATAGGTCCGCTCCGACGGGCTGCCGGAGAACGAGGCCTCTCCCATCAGTTCGGTGAGGCGCCGCCGATGCCACAAGAACAGCGCACCGGACACGCCTAGGACCACGACGTAAGCGAGTAGGGCCGAGGCGTCCTGCGCCCGGACGTCCTCCGGATAGAACGCCTGCACGAACTCGTCACCGCCGGATAGGCCGATCTCGGAGGGTTCGTCGCTCTCATGCACGATCAGGTCCACCGTCTCCATACCGATGCCGGGGAGCGCGGTCAGACCCCCGAGGATCGCAAGGAACAGGACCGTCAAGAGATAGATGGCATAGGGCCTGCGGCCCGTTGGATCCGGCTCCCGCCTCGTGCCGATGGCGACCCCCCCGAAGATGAGCGCACCGATCAAGATCAAAGGAACGATCCAGAACAACGACGTCAGGAACATCCGCCACCCCCAGTTTCGCCCGCGACAAGTCAAGCAACCGTACATCGCCGACTGGAACGATGTGACGGTTAGACAGCGTCTCCCGCGGCGAGCAATCCCGGCCCGGCGGCGCAGAGATCCAGGAGGACGCAGTCGGTGCAGCGCGGCATGCGCGCCTTGCATATCTTGCGCCCGTGTTCGATGAACGCGACGTGGAGGCTGTAGCGGATGTCCGGGGGGATCCGCGGCGTCAACGTGCGATGGGCGGCCTCGGCGTTCGCCTTGGGCTGGAGCCAGCCGAGTCGCCGGGCGATCCGATAGACGTGGGTGTCGATAGGGAACGCGGGTCGGCCCATCGAGAAGACCAAGACGCACGCGGCGGTCTTCGGACCGACGCCCGGAAGCGAACAGAGGTAGTCCTCGACCTCATCGTCGGTTAGGTCCCTCAGTCGCTCCAGATCGATCGCGCCCTCGCGCGCCTCGATCTCGCCGAGGATGGTCTGTATGCGCCGCGCCTTGACCGCGGCGATGCCGCCGGGGCGGATGGCGTCCTCGAGTTCGTCGGACGGCGCGCCCACGACCTCATCCCAGTCTGCGAAGCGGGCCCTGAGCCCCTCGTAGGCGCGCCCCGAGTTGATGTCCGATGTGTGCTGCGACAGGACGGTGAGAACAAGCTCGTCGATGATCGGACGGCCCTGCTTCGGTACGAAGGCACCTTGAACCTTACGGAGCCGGTTGTGCACGGCGCGGATGCGCCGAGGCGAAACGTCGGGGCTCAATAACCGGGAGTGCGCGCGATCGAGGCGAACTTCGTGTACTGGTTCATGAACGCCAAGCGCACGATGCCGGTGGGACCGTTGCGGTGCTTGGCGATGATGAGCTCTGCCTCCCCGCGCGCCTCGGAATCCGGGTGATAGATCTCGTCGCGATAGATGAACATCACGATGTCACTATCTTGTTCCAGTGAACCGCTTTCGCGAAGGTCGCCTAATAGTGGTCTCTTGTCGCTGCGGTACTCGACTCCCCGGTTCAGCTGGCAGGCGCAGATCACCGGGACGTCCAGCTCGCGGGCGAGGATCTTGAGGCCGCGGGAGATCTCGGAGACCTCTTGCTGCCGGTTCTCGGACCTCTTGGGGGACTGCATCAGCTGCAGGTAGTCGATCATCACGAGACCGAGGCCGTGCTTGGCCTTCAGCCTCCGGCACTTGGCGCGGATCTCCATCAGCGTGACGTTCGCCGAGTCGTCGATGTAGATCGGAGCTTCCGCCAACCGGCCGAGCGCGGCCGAAAGTCGCGTCCAGTCCTGCTCTTGCAGCGAGCCCTTCGCTAGTCGTTGAGAGTCGACGCGCGCCTCCGACGCGAGGAACCGCTTCGTCAGCTCGTCCCGGCTCATCTCGAGGTTGAACATGACCACGGGCTTCCGTTCCTTGAGCGCGGCGTGAAGCGCGAAGTCGTTCAGGAGCGCGGACTTACCCATCCCGGGACGCGCCGCGATCATGATGAGGTTCGAATGCTGGAACCCCGACGTCTTCTCGTCGAGGTCGGGGAAGCCCGTGCCGAGTCCCGTGATGCTCTCGCCGCGCTCGTACAGCGTTTCGATCGCTTCCATGTTCTGCGCGAGGAGCGGGCGTATGTGTTGGATGTCGTCGCGCAGTCGCCGGTCGGCGACCTGATAGATGATCTCCTCGGCATCGTCGACCGCGGCGTCGACGTCCTCGGGGATCGAGAAGCCGATCTCCTGCACTTGGTTGCCGGCCTCGACCAAACGACGGAGGCGGGCGTGCTCCTCGACGATACGGGCGTAGCGAGCCGCCGAAGAGGCAGTTGGATAAGCCTCGAGTAATCCGTGGATGTAGGGCTTGCCCCCGATCTGCTCGAGCGAATCACGTCGCTTGAGCTCCTCGGCCACCGTGATCGCGTCGGGAGCATCGCCGCGGCCGAACAGGGCGAGGATCGCCTCATAGATCTCGACGTGGGCAGGCTTGTAGAAATCACCGGGTTCGAGGATCTCGAGGACGGAAGCGATCGCCTCCTTGGACTCCATCATCGCCCCGAGGACCGATTG
Source organism: Actinomycetota bacterium (assembly GCA_050694195.1). GTDB lineage: Bacteria > Actinomycetota > CADDZG01 > CADDZG01 > WHSQ01 > JBOGXG01. Next base: position 2,770 of record JBOGXG010000174.1, read on the forward strand.
CTCGGCGTCCAGGTTGTGGGGCGGTATGCGATTCGGGTTTACGGGTCGAAGGGGTGCTCGTTGGGCCACTGGTCCTCCAGCTCTCTCCGAACGTACGTTCACACACTAGGGGCGCCCTGCGACGGAAATCCGGGGGGGAAGCGCCTTCCGGAGGCTAGGCCCGCGGGCTTGTGGAACGTAAGCCCGAAACCGCTGTGGATTTGGCGGTAGGGACTGTGGACTTCCCGGCTACTCGGTCACCGGGCCCAGTGCGCTGCCCTCGACCCCGAGCACGCGGCCTTTGGAGTCGAGGAGAGCGACCCAGAAACTTCCCCGCCGGCTGATGTCGAGCCTGATCGGCTCGGTGAACGGCCCGGGCACGCGCTCGATGGAGGCGCCATCCCAGATACCGCCGTAATTGAGGGCGATGTCCACGGCGGTCGCGTCCCCCCACTCGAAG
>JBOGXG010000175.1:0-4421 GCA_050694195.1 Actinomycetota bacterium
GTGGATGGCCGCCGCCTTCTGGGTCCCGACGACGCCGCGGACCCGGCCCGATACGTTCATGATCTGATCGAGGCAATTCGGGCAGACGAGCCGGCGGATACGAGCGCGGCCCTCCTCGTGGACGATCTCCTTCAAGCGCCTCGTTGGTAGCTCCTTGGCGCACTTCATACAGGACGCGGTCTCGTCCATGAGGGCTCCTTCCACCGCGGGCTCGGTCTCCTATCCCTTACCCACCGGGCCGTTGACGACTCGCCGAGGAGGGGTAGGTTCCGATTCAGGGCATCCCCAGGCCGACCTACGGACCAAAGGGAGTTGATACAGGTGCTGACGATCAGCCACGGCGCGGCCGAAGCGATCAAGCAGATCGTTGAGTTCTCTCAGACCGGCGGAGGAGGCGGGCTTCGTATCTCCGCCGAACCCGTCGATGACCAGAACCTCCTGCTCGACCTGAGCGTCACGGATGATCCGCAGCCCGGCGACTCACTGGTCGAAGGGGATGGCGCGTCGGTCTTCCTCGAGCACAACGCCGCGATCGTCCTCGATGACAAGGTTCTGGACGCCACCGTGGAGGGAGACACGGTCTCCTTCCAGATCTCCGAGCAATTCCAAGATCCCTCGCAGAACGGGCACCGCGACCACATCGACCCCCGAAGGATCAGCTGACCTCCGGCCGGTGTCAGCGGCTATCCGAGCTGCCGGCGAACATCAAAGAGGTGGTAGAGGAGGGCCGGCGCGCCGCGCTGACCACGCTAGATCGCCGCGGCTACCCGCATGCTGTGCCGGTGGTCTATGCCGTGTACGGAGACGACCTGGTCACCCCGATCGACCGCAAACCGAAGACGGGCAAACCGTTGGGTCGGCGCCTAAACATCGAGCGGAATCCCAACGTCACGATCCTGGTCGACCGCTGGTCAGAGGAGTGGACCGGGCTGGCATGGGTCATGGCCCGGGGGAAGGCCTCGATCAGACCCGCCGAAGCGTCCCTCGCCGAGCTGGAGGCCATCGTCGCTCGCTACCCCGGTTACCGCCACATCATCGAAGCGAGCGAGGTGATCCAGGTCGCGGTCGAGCGGCTGTCGTGGTGGTCATGGGAGTAGGGATCGGTCTCTGGTCCCTGGAGAGGCGAGAACGAGGTGTCACGCGCATCCGTCGCGTATCCGGCACCTCGTGCGGCATCGTCGAACCCATCGCCCGTCATCGCGGCCAGAAGTCGCCTTCGGCGATCTCAAGCACGTTCCCGGCGGGATCCTCGAAGTAGAACGAACGCATCCCGTTGCCCCAAGTGATTTCGTTGTTCCAGGTGATCCCCCGAGCGTCGAGGTGTTTCTTCCAGCTTTCATAGGTGCCGTTGGTGGCGGTGAAGCACACATGACCCTTGCCGGCCGCACCATGGGGCGGAGGGATGTCCTGATCTTTGGTGACGTCTCGGTTGAATACGAGGAGGACGTGGGCTTCGCCTCCGACTCGGTAACCGAAGTCAAAGTCCATCGCATCCAGGCCTATGACGTCGACATAGAAGCGGCGGACCTCTTCCTCGTTCGAGGAGTCGCAATATAGGACAGTCTCGAGGATGCCGGTCAACTGAGGTGGGCTTTGCACCACCCAAGCTTGCCATGACCGCGGGCTTCCCCACTGAAGGTATGCATCATCGCGACTGCGTGTTTACCCTTGCTGACATGCGCTCAGGTGTCTGGTTTCCCCTATTTGAAGAACTTGCCGATCCCCGCGTGGTTATGGACCTGGGGGCGGAGGCGGAGGAGTGCGGTTGGCACGGAGTTTTCGTGTGGGATCACGTCCGCTGGCGTGAGCCGATAAAACAAGTGGCGGATCCCTGGATCACTCTCACTGCGATCGCTTCTGCCACCGAAGAGATCATGCTGGGCCCCATGGTCATGGCGCTTGCGCGTCGCCGTCCCGCGAAAGTGGCGCGGGAAACGGCGACGCTGGATCGTTTCAGTGACGGACGCCTGATCCTGGGGGTTGGTATCGGGGAGGATCGGTTTGGTGCCGAGTTCTCGAAGACCGGAGAGCAAGTCGACGATCGACTGCGAGGCGAGATGCTCGATGAAGCACTCGAGATCCTCGCCGGCGCATGGTCCGGCGAGCCGGTGAACCATCACGGCAAGCACTACCTCGTCGATGACGTGCAGTTCCTTCCTCGACCGGCTCAAGAAGGGGGAATACCGGTGTGGGCCGCCGGCTACCACGGAAACGCGAAGCCTCTGCGCCGGGCGGCCCGTTGCGACGGGTTCTTCCCGGTCGGCCTCGAAAGCGTGGATCAATTCGCGCAAGCCGTAGCGAAGGTCCGCGAGCTTCGGGGCGATAACAGGGCGCCGTATGACATCGCGGTTGAGCTGCCCCCCGGTAGCGATGTGGAGCCTTATGCCGAGGCGGGTGCCACGTGGTTGATGACCGGGCTTGACCCCGGAGTTTCGGTAGCGGACGTGCGCGCTGTGATCAGGGAAGGGCCGGCGGCATGAACCCCGGAGCCGATGGGGAGTTGCACCGCTCTATCTCTGAACCTTGAAGCGCACCCCCACCGCCTTAAATCCGCTGCGTCCCCAAGAAGCGATCGTGAGTACGTGAGCTCCTGAGCTCAGTCGCCGCGGCCACTTGAGCGTGGCTCTGTACGAGCGGTGACCGATCCTGTGCAGTTTCGCCCTCTGAGGGTCGAGTCTCGATCCTTTGACTACGAAGAACACGGAGTCGTAGCGAGCGCGGATGCGCTTGACGACGGCTTTGAAGCGCGGTCGGTGCGTCAGCGTCTCGCCTCCGCGGGGGCGCACCGGCCTTATCTGGGCCCCGCCGTGGACCGGGTCGACCTTGGTGGTGCCGTCGTGGGTGATCACCGGAAGAGCTGCTGCGGCGCGCCTGTAAGGGCCCTCCTGCGCGATCTTGCCGGTCATCGTAACGACCGAGGCGGCGTCGTCGTCCATGGGTGCGATCACTCTCGTCTCGAAGTCGCGTCTCCTTGCCTTCGCCCACGCACCCCATCCCTCGGCCCACGCGCTGCTCTCTTTCTTGAACTCTTCAAAACCACCGATCGTCCGGCGCGACTGCTTCGTCATGAGCTTCCAGGCTTTGCGCGACTTACTCTCCTCGAGATATCCGAGCCATCTCCGGACGATCGGCCTTACGGAGCTCAGTTGTCGCGCCTCTGCCGAGGACGCAGCCGTGATGCCGGGCGGCTGCACGAGCGACAGTGCCAACGCACCTGCCAGCACGGCCGCAAGCATCCGCAACGGCATCCTTAACGATGAAGCCATAGCAACCTCCTGTCATGTTGAAATGCCTCTCGATGTGTAGACGGAAGACTGTGCCTCTAGGTTGCAGGGACAGAATTTGAGAGGCATCCTCGTGCTGCGCATGAACTGCGTATGTGCATCGCCGTCGTGCAACCGGTCGACGCCTCTTCAGATCCGTGCATCAACTTTTGCTCCTCCCTAGGCGTTGCGGAACGGGGGCGAGCGTCAAAGTCGTTCGAACGACGCAGACCGGGGACTGGTTACTTCCCTCTGCGACTTCATCTGCGATGCCTTCCGGCCCATCAACACGCCGATGACGAGGAGCCACAGGGTGATGACCGTCGGTCCGATGATCGTGAGGATCCAGGACAGCGTCGTGGGCTCGCCCGGGACCCCCTGAACCAAGCTGGCACCGATCGAGACCACGCCTGCTGCGACCACCGCCCATCCCAACCAGCGCGGGTACCCATCGCTCAGCGCAACCGCCAGCCCGAAGAGGATGAAGGTGACCCCCGCGAAGATGAAATTGAACAGACTGGCGAGCGCGAAATTGATGGTCTCGTTGGTGAGCACGTTTTGGAGAGCGATGAACCTCGTCCCTGCCGTCGCTGATGCCCACTCATCGGCCAACTGTTTGGCCGCAACCCCATCGAGGATCGTCAGGATCAGTCCCACGGCGACGCTTACCCCCGCGGCGAACAACCCAAAGCGCGCCAGGGCGCCCGGCAATCCTCCTCGGATGGAGTGGTACAGGGCGATGAGCCCGCCAAACATGAGCGTGATACCGATCACGATCCCGAAATGGATCGTGAACCAGGCGTCGCTGTCTGCGATCACCCTCGCCACTCCTTGGGGATCGTCGAGTGGCGTTGCAGGGTGAATGAGGTTCCCCACCAGCCCGAGAAGCGATCCCACGATGGCTGCCTTCGACCCGATCGCGAAGATGTGAGTGGTCTCGCTGCGCGGTATCGAGGGATCCGTAACGATCTTCTGAGACTCAGCCTTCGCCTGCGTGAGCATTGGCTTCCTCCTCTGTGACGGTCGATCTCACTTTTTGCGCGTGCGATCACTTCTGCTCGCCACGGTGTCGATCCGTGGGCCGGCGAGCCTGGTTCGCCTCGCGGATCACCGCCCAGGCGTCCGCCACCGGACCCAGGTGCCTGAGCTTGTCGGGGT
>JBOGXG010000176.1:0-8511 GCA_050694195.1 Actinomycetota bacterium
GCTTCGTCGAGCCGGCGCCGCGCGATCCCAAGCGTCAACGGCGTGCCGTAGACGGGGACGTCGACCTCCTTGAGCAACCACGACAGCGCGCCGACATGGTCCTCGTGTCCGTGAGTGAGGACCACCGCGACGCAGTCCCCGGCCCGCTCCGTGACGAAGGTGAAGTCGGGGAGGACGAGATCCACACCGAGCATCTCCTCGTTGGGGAACGAGAGACCCGCGTCGATGACGAGGATGCGGCCGTTCACTTCGACCGCGACCATGTTGCGGCCGACCTCGCCGAGGCCCCCGAGGAAAACGATCCGTACCGGCTCGCCCGATCTGTCCTGCATCGGCGAAACGCCGCCCGAGGAGCGCGACCTGCGGCCTCGGCGGCGGCGCCTTCGACCCGGCGTCGCCGGGTTATCGCTCAAAGAAGACCGGCCTCCTCGAGAGCGGCCCGGATCGCGGCCGCCTCGGCGTCCGTCGGGGGAACGAGAGGCAGGCGCGGCTCGCCGACCTGCAGACCGATCATCCCCGCGGCCGCTTTTACCGGTATCGGGCTCGCGGTGAGTCCCATGATCGTCGTCATCAGCGGCAGGAGTTCGAGATAGATACGTCGCGCCTCGTCGATCTTGCCGTCGCCCCACGCCGCGAAGATCTGCTTGAGCTGAGGACCGATCAGGTGCGAGCACACGGAAACGATCCCCACCACGCCGGCGGCGAGATGCGGGAGCAACAGCGGGTCGTCACCCGAATAGATCTCGAGGTCCTGACGCCCCGCGGCATCCAGGTCGGCGCGCAGCTTCGCCGTCTCGCCCGCGTCGCCGACCGCGTCCTTCACCGCCACGACCCGCTCGTGGCGCGCCAGCTCGACCATCGTCGGACGCTCGACCCGCCGGCCCGTTCGACCCGGGATGTCGTAGATCATCAAAGGAACCGGGGAGGCGTCGGCGATCGCCGTGAAGTGCGCGAGCAATCCGTTCTGCGGAGGCTTCGAGTAGTAAGGCGTGACGACGAGGCATGCAGCGGCCCCGAGTCCGGCCGCACCTTTCGTCAGATCGATCGATTCCGCGGTGTTGTACGTACCGGTACCCGCGATGATGACGGCGCGATCCCCGACCTCGTCGATCACCGCCTCGAACAGGGCCAGCTTCTCCTCATGCGAGAGCGTCGGCGATTCTCCGGTGGTGCCGCACACGACGAGACCGTCGGATCCGTGGTCGACGAGGTAAGCGGCCAGCACCCGAGCCGCGGCGACGTCGAGAGACCCATCCTTGGCGAACGGCGTAACCATCGCCGTCAGCACCTCGCCGAATCTGGTTCTGTTCATGCCTACCTCCCGCACCATCGGTGGCCTGCCCCGCCGCGACCTCATCGCACGGCGCCGCGTCGGGGTGACCGGCTAGATGAACACGCTACCTCTCCACGGTGGTCTCCACGCGGACACCCGCGGCGCGGTCGATCTCGCGGCCGTCGTAGACCTGCACGGAGTTCGCCGCCGGCCCGGGTTCGTCCGGCACCTTCACTTCGAAGAGGAAGGAAGAGGTGGCCCCCTCGGCCAAGCCGTCGAACGTGTAAACCGCGGCATCCTCCGAGATCCCGTTCGGGCTCGGCTCGACCGACACGATCGAGGGGGTGCTTCGATCGGTTCCCACCATCACGAGCGGGGCGGGGAAATCCGACTGCCCGGGCCTCGGCCCTATCAGCACGAAGGCGATCGCGAGGACGTCGATCTCGCCGGGCCCCGGATTCTCGACCTCGACCCGCAGCTCCTGGACCGAGCCCGAGGCCGCCGTCGCGGGGAAGGTCGCGGAGACAACCGGTTTGCCTTTACCGGACTCCGTCAGGTTCGAGTCATCCCCGTAGCAGGCGGAACACAAGAGCGCGAGGACGACCAGCAGCAGCGAACGGGGCACCGGCTAACGATCCAGTATCTGCTCGAGCCCCACGGTGACACCCGAGAGTTCGCGTACCTTCTTGATCGCGAGGAGGACGCCGGGCATGAACGAGGATCTATCGAGCGAATCGTGCCTGATCGTGAGCGTCTCACCCGGCGCTCCGAGGATGACCTCTTGGTGCGCGACGGATCCCGGCAGACGAACGGAATGGATCGATATGCCGTCACGATCGAGCCCCCGACTGGGCTCTCGTCCCGCGTGGTCGGACGAAGACCAGGGCCGGCCACGCGATTCGTTCATCAGAGCGGCGGTCCGCAGCGACGTGCCCGAGGGCGCGTCGAGCTTCTTCTCGTGATGACGTTCGACGATCTCGGCCGTAGCGAAATAACGAGCGGCCTCCGAGGCGAATCGCATCATGAGCACCGCGCCGATCGCGAAGTTAGGAGCGACGAAGACCGGCGCGCCATGCGCCTCGCTGAGTGCCGCGATCTCCTCGAGATCGTCGTTCGTGAGTCCGGTTGCCCCGACGACAACGGGCAGCCCGTTCTCGACACAGAAGATGACGTTGTCCTTGACGCTGTCCGGCACCGTGAACTCGACGGCGACCTCCGCCCCGGAGTCGATCAACCATCCGACGTCGTCGTCGTGTGTGACGCGGGCCACGAGCTCTAGCTCCCCGTCGGCTTCGACCGCGCGACACACCTCGGAACCCATCCGTCCGGCCGCTCCGAGCACGCCAACCTTCAGAGCCATCGGAGGTCCTACGCCGCGTGACGGTCGAACGCGTCCTGGTCGAAAGGCCCGACGACGGTGACCCGCTGCATACCGGAGCCGATCACCTGCGCGGCCACCCGGCGGACGTCGTCCATCTCGAGACGATCGATGCGGTCGATGAGCTCGTCTAGCGACAGAATCTCCCCCGTCGTCAACTGAGACTTACCGAGACGGGTCATCCGGCTGCCCGGATCCTCGGAGGCGAGCACCAGCGACCCTTTCAGATGGCCCTTCGCCCGGTTGAGTTCCGTGGCCGTGATGCCCTCGTTCAGGACGGAATCCAGTTCCGTTCGCACGATCTCGATGACGTCGTCGGCGTTCTGTGGGGTCGTCCCGACGTAGATCGCGAAGGTGCCGGTGTCGGCGAAGAGGGATCTGTACGAGTACACCGCGTAGGCCAAGCCCCGCTTCTCGCGGATCTCTTGGAACAAACGCGACGACATCCCGCCGCCGAGCACCGCATCCAACAGCGCAAGGGCGTGACGGTCGTCGTGGCCCCGCGGGAGCCCCGGCATGCCGAGGATCATGTGGGCCTGCTCCGTCGGACGGCGGTGTACGTCGACACCGGGATTGGGAGATGGAGCATCGTCGGAACGCAGCGTGCGCTTGCCGAACGGCTGGTTGAAGATCGCACCGACCTGCTCGACAAGAGCGTCGTGCTCGAGGTTCCCGGCCCCCGCAACGACAAGGTTCGACGGGGAGTAACGCTCCCGCCAGTATTCGGCGACCTCGTCGCGCGTCACGGCGGCGATCGTCGAGTTGAACCCGAGAACGGGCCGGCCGAGCGGATGACCGTCCCACATCGAGCGATAGAAGAGATCGTGCACGAGCTCGTCCGGCGCGTCCTCATGCATCGCGATCTCTTCGAGGATCACCTTCCTCTCGGATTCGAGCTCCTCGGGATCGAGGTTCGAGTTCGTGATCATGTCGGAGAGAACCTCGAGCGCCATCGGAAGATCCTGGTCGAGCACCCGGGAGTAGTAACAGGTGTATTCCTTGCCGGTGAAGGCGTTCACGTCCCCGCCGACCGCGTCGAAGGTATCGGCGATCTCCTTCGCCGAACGGGTGGGCGTCCCCTTGAACAGGAGATGCTCGAGGAAGTGCGACGTCCCCGCGAGCGATGCCGGCTCGTCCCGCGCGCCGACGTCGAACCAGAAACCCACCGAGGTCGACCGGACCTCGGCCATGCTCTCGGTCACGACGGTCACGCCCGAGTCGAGCGTCGTTCGCTTGAACTCCGACACCGTTAGACGTCTCCCTGGCGCGGGGCTCGTTCGCGGCGCGGCCCACCCCTATCGCCGCCGCGGCCCCCGCGGTCCCGGTCTCGGCCGCGGCCACCACGGTCGCCTCGATCCCGATCGCGACCGCCGCCGCCCGAGGATTTAGCCATCTCGCGCGCCTCGTCCAGGGTCTTGCCGGCGGCCACCTGCCGCTCGAGCCATGCCACCGGGGTCAGCGAGATCCGGCCCTGGCGGTCGAGATCGGTGACCTCGACCTCGATCTCATCTCCCTGATTGACGGCGTCCTCGACCCGCTCGATGCGTCCCTCCCCCAACTTGGAGATGTGGACGAGTCCGTCGCGGTTCGGCGCGATGTTGACGAACGCGCCGAAGGTCGTCGTCTTCACGACGTTCCCGAGTATCCGCTCGCCGAGCTCCGGCATCCTGGGGTTCGCCGTCTCCTCGATCAGCTTCAGGGCGGCCTCGCCGGCCTCCTGGTTCAGCGACCCGATACGGATCGTGCCGTCGTCGTCGATGTCGATCTCGACCCCGGTCGTAGCGGTGATCATGTTGATGTTCTTGCCCTTGGGCCCGATGACCTCGCCGATCTTGTCGACCGGGACCTTGGTGCTGAGGACCCTCGGAGCGTGCTCGGCGAGCGCCGGGTTCGGCTCCGCGAGTTCCTTGTTCATCTCTCCGATGATGTGCAGCCGTGCCTTCTTCGCCGCCATCAAAGCGTCGCGAAGGACATCCGCAGGCACACCCGAGATCTTCGTGTCGAGCTGGAGTGCCGTCACCATCTCTTCGGTGCCGGCCACCTTGAAGTCCATGTCGCCGAACGCGTCCTCGTCACCGAGGATGTCGGTGAGCGGGAGGAAGCTCCCGCCTTCCGCCACGAGACCCATCGCCACGCCGCCGACGTGCTTGCCGCCGCGCAGCGGCACGCCCGCTTGCATCAGCGACAGCGACGAGCCACACACGCTGGCCATCGACGTCGACCCGTTGGACGACATGATCTCGGTGACCACCCTGATCGCGTAGGGGAACTCGTCGGCCGAGGGGATCGCCGGAAGTATCGCCTTCTCGGAGAGAGCGCCGTGCCCGATCTCGCGCCGCTTCGGCCCCCGCATGAAACCGGCCTCACCGGTCGAGTAAGGCGGGAAGTTGTAGTGATGCATGTAGCGCTTGCGGTCTTCGCTGGAGAGGTCGTCGATCATCTGCTCCATGCGCTGCATGCCGAGTGTCGCGATCGTCAGCGCCTGGGTCTCGCCCCTGGTGAAGATGGCGGAGCCGTGCACGCGGGGGATGACATCGGTCTGGACCCAGATCGGGCGAACCTCGTCGGTCTTCCGACCGTCGAGCCGGACGTTCTCCTCGACGATGCGCTTGCGCACCAGTTTCTTCGTGAGCGAACGGATCGCGGCCTTGATCTGCCGGTCCTCATCGGGGAACCGCTCGGCGAGCTTCGCGAGGACGTCGGCCTCGATCTCGCCGAGGCGGCCGCGTCGCTCCTGCTTCGCGGTGATCGTGACGGCCTCGGCCAGGGTGCCCTCGGCCTCTGCCTTGACGAGCTCCATGACCTCGTCGGAGTAGTCGACGAAGATCGGGAACTCGGTCCCCTCACCCATGGCCGACTTCTCTTTGCCGATCATCTCCACGAGCTCGTTCTGCAAGGAGATCGCCTCGGCGATGTACGCCTTCGATGTCTCGATGCCGGCGGCCAAGAGCTCCTCATCGGGAGCGACGTCGCCTTCGGCGATCAGGTCGAAAACGCGCGCCGAGGCCCCTGCCTCGATCATCATGATGTCGACCTCATTGGCATCGTTGAGACGCCCCGCAACGACGAGCTCTGTGGTGGCGTCGAGCTGCTCTTCCTCGGTGGGGTTCGCAACCCATTCCCCGTTGATATGAGACATGCGCACGCAACCGACCGGTCCCTCGAACGGGATGTCGGAGATCGCGAGTGCGGCGGACGCGGCGTTCACTGCGACGATGTCCATCGGGTTCTGACCGTCGACCGCAAGGATCGTGCATACGACGTGTACCTCGTTGCGGAAACCGTCGGGGAAGGTCGGACGCATCGGACGGTCGATCAAGCGACACAGCAGGATCGCTTTCTCCGACGACCTGCCCTCCCGCCGGAAGAAGCTGCCGGGGATCTTCCCCGCCGCATACATCCTCTCTTCCACGTCCACGGTCAGCGGGAAGAAGTCCGCGTCGCCGCGGGGTGCGGATGCGGTCGCGGTGGCGAGCACCGTAGTCTCACCGCAACTCGCGAGCACGGCGCCGTTCGCCTGGCCGGCGAGCCTGCCCGCCTCGAATCTGATCACCTCATCGCCGATCTTCCTCTCGACGATCTTCGGGTCTGGCTTGTTCATAGATCCCTCCTTGTTACCTCTGAAGAAGTCGCGCCGCGAGCGCTTCTCGTAAGTTGAAGGAGGAGAGCCAGCCGGGCCGATTGTCAGTGGGAAGGCCGCCACCCGAGGCGACGGACTTACAACTGATAACCGGCTATCCGAGCCGGCGCTCCCCTTGCTACTGGTTTTGTCCGGGCGGCTCCTTTCCCCCTGCGATCGAGGTACCGGTCGTCGTGAGCCGCATCGTCGATGGCCTCAGTCTGACTACCTACGGAGGCCGAGCTTGCCGATGAGTGCGCGGTAGCGCTCGATGTCCTCGCGCCGCAGATACTCGAGCAGCCGGCGCCGTCGTCCCACCATACGGAGGAGTCCCCTGCGGGAGTGATGATCCTTGGGGTGGGTCTTCAGGTGCTCGGTGAGTTCCGCGATTCGCTTCGTGAGAAGGGCCACCTGGACCTCCGGGGACCCGGTGTCGGCATCGCCACGGGCGTTGTCCGAGATGATCTGAAGCTTCTCTTCCTTGAGCAAGGCCATGCGCGTTCTTTAGTTCCCCTTCTTCGAAGATCGACCCCTGAGGTGGTCAGGGGGCCGGATACCGAGTCTCCGGGCAGGCAGTTACCGGCCGCCGGAGCGGATCAGAGCCTATCAGGTCACCGGCCCGAGGTCAGTCCTCTCGTGGCGCTGACGTCCCTCTCCATCTGCGCCACCAGGTCCTCGGTGGAATCGAACCGCTCCTCATCGCGGAGGCGCTTCCAGAACTCCAATCGCACGGTTCGACCGTAGATCTCCTCCGAGAAATCCAGCAGATACGCCTCGATCGTCACCGGGGTCTTGCCGCGCTCTCCGCCGAAGGTCGGACTCACCCCCACGCTGATCGCCGCGGAGACCCTCTGCTCCCCCATCCTCGCGACGCCGGCGTAGATCCCGATCGGTGGGCGCGCGAGGGAGGGATCGACCTCGAGGTTGGCCGTCGGATAACCCAAGGCCTGGCCGCGCGCGGCCCCCCTGACCACCGTCCCGTCGACGTCGAAGGGTCGACCCAACAACACGCGCGCCAGTTCCATGTCCCCGGTCGTTACCGCACCGCGAGCGCGGCTGCTCGACACGACGTCGCCGGCCACGCTTTGCAGTTCGGCCCCGTGGACGTCGAAACCCAAAGAGTTCCCCATCTCCGCCAGCATCGGAACCGTCCCCGCCGCCCGGTGCCCGAATCGCCAGTCGTGTCCGACGAACACGCTCCGAGTGCCCAGGCCGCGCACCAGAACCTCGGCAACGAAATCCTTCGCCTGCATGTGCGACAGCTCCTTGTCGAAGGGCAGGATCGCGATCGCGCCGACACCCGTCGCCACGAGGAGCTCGAGTTTGCGTGCCGGAGAGGAGAGCAGCGGCGGCACGTGGTCCGGTCGAAGCGTCTCCGCGGGATGGCGATCCCAGGTCAGTACGATGCTCTCGGCACCGAGACGTTCGGCCTCGTCGATCGTCCCGGCGATCAGCGCGCGGTGGCCGAGATGAACGCCGTCGAAGGTGCCGACGGTAACGACGCTTCCCGCCGCCGGCGGTGTTAACGCGTCGAGCCCCACCATCTTCGTCACCATCGTGGCCTCGTAGCGTGGGTCATCGCGGCACCACCCTCTCGGCGACGATGCGCTCGCCGACCCGCTTGTAGACGGCGAGCAGCTCGCCATCGTGAACCAGCGCGGTGAGCTCACCATCTGCGATGTCGTCGGGGGCCGCGAGCGGCCTGCCGTTGTGGACGAAGGCGGCGTCGGTGTCGTCGACCTCGGTCACCGGGAGGTGACCCACGACGGTTCGAAGCGGACAGAGGAGCTCCGCGGAGATCTCATCCAGGCCGATCGCGTCGTCCGTCGAGAAACCTCCCGCCTTGGTCCGCCGTAGCGATCGGAGGTGGGCGCCACAACCGAGGGACCGTCCGAGATCGTGGGCGAGCGTCCGGATGTAAGTCCCGGACGAACAGAGAACATCGACCTCTAGTTCGGTGGGGTCCCCCATCGTGAGCGAGATCGGCTCGAGTTCGTAGATCGTCACGTCGCGCGGTGAACGCTCGACCTCTTCGCCGCGCCGCGCCTTCGCGTGGAGCCTCTCGCCGCCCACGCGTACCGCGGAAACCATCGGAGGGATCTGCCGGATGGCCCCGACGAAGAGCTTCAGTTGGCGGAGGATCTCGTCGCTCCCCACCTCCACGGGGTGGGTCTCGAGCACCTCACCGGAGGCGTCCTGTGTCGTCGTCACCGCCCCGAAACGGATCACGGCGCGGTAGCG
>JBOGXG010000177.1:0-4031 GCA_050694195.1 Actinomycetota bacterium
TAGTCCTGCTCGTTCTCGAACACGAGTCGCACGGCGCGCTCGCGTACCTCTTTGGGATACCTCCGGGACGTTGACATGGCTCCACCCTCTCAAACTCTGGAGCCTCCAAGATTCCCGGGGCGGTTCACTCCGCGGCAATGCTCGTAGGGGGAGTGGCTGCCTTGGCAGGCGCCGTGGGTCTAGTCCGATGGGGTTGGTATTCGAATCCCTCTCCCGTGGTGGTCGTACCCCTCTTCCCGTGCCCCACCAAGCCGGGGCGAAGTCGTGAAGTGCAATCCCTCGTGGTAACCACACTCCGGGATCACCTGGCGAGCCTCGTCGACCCTTCGTCCATCCGCCCCATTCCAGTCCTGATCGGCCGCGACCTCACCCAGCTGGCTCGTCGGATTCGCGACCGCCTGGGCGCGCTCTACGTGATTTATGGGGACATCAGAGAGCTTGGTGATGAGGATTTCTCTGTTTACGCGCGTCTGGTTATCGGTCCCGATCAATCCCTGTTTCACCTGGATCCACACACAAAAGAGATCATCCCCGTTAGACGATCCTGGAGCGCGTGGTTCGATCGACTAACGCCCGCACGCAAGGTCGAAGATGTTGAGTATCCGCTTGAGTTCGCCGACGAGCTAGAGGCGATTATCAGGAGTGTCGAGGGCGAGTTCTATTCGGGGGTCGGCCGAGATGACCTGGCCGTCCCCGTATTGCAACATTCCTTGGGGATAGCCCGCGACAGCGAAAGCTCTGGAATCGATCGTCTGCGTGTAACGCTGGGTTGGTCTATGTTCCGTCTGGGTCGTCGCAGTGAGGCAATCGACCTCGTTGTAGGCCGAGCGGAAGCCGATTCCGCCTCGACGCATCTACTTCGAAACGCAGCTGGCATGCTTAGTCGGGCCTCTGATGCAAGCGATCCATGGATAGATCCGACCTTCGACAGAGAGACCGCTCTTCAGCAGGCCGAATCGATACTGCGACGAGCCGCCGACGACCGAAGCGATCCCTACCAAGATGTGACTCTCTACAATCTCGCTCAGGTAGTTGTTCGAAATCCCGACGGGATGGACGAAGCCGTAAGCATTCTCGAAAGGCTTATGGCGTCATCAAGTCATTACTCTCAGTTCTGGTATGTCATGAGGGATCTCGCCGGTGCTCTTTGGCACAGGTACATCGGAGCTAGGGACGCGGGCAGGGAGGATGAGGCGGCCGCTCATGTAGCAAGGGCGGCTCATTGGTATTCCAGATCCATTCGAGCTCGGCGACGCCTTGAGATAAAGAGGCGTGGTCCTCGGCTCTACGTTCGACGATTGATGGTTCCTCCGATCCTGTACGCCAACGCTTACGACGCGCACCTAGTGTCCGGTCACAAGCTTCGAACCCGTTATCACAACTGGAGGACTCGTCGCATTCGCGAAGGGCTCTTGCAGGCCGGTACGGAAACTCTGAAGGAAGGTGATTGGGGAGAGGCTTACAGCCTCTTTGATTGGGCCTGTGTTGGCCGGCGCGACCACACGGAGCTGTACGCACATGTGGGCCGATCTGTCTGTCTCACGCGTCTGGGAAATGCGGACGCAGCACAGGATGCGTTGGATCAAGCCGCAGGCATGAATCCTGAGACGACTGCGATGCTTCACCATCTTCTCGAAGCTACTGCCGCGGAGGACTCTCATGCGTCAGGCCGTACGGGAGACCCTCATCAGTTTGGGAGCTCGTAGCCATGCGTGGGTTGAACAGGATGCTGGTCAGTTCGGCGGGACGAAAGTGTTCTTTGAAGTGACGTCCTCCCCTGTTCCCAACCTGATTTGAGGACGAAGCGGCGTTTCATTTAGCTGTTCCTTCTGCATGAGCTCGCGGATCCACGCGAGGGGAATCGTCCACGTGGCGCTATGACCAGGTTCGATCTTGTGCGGGAGGGTGGGATTACTCCATTGGGGAGGTTGTCTGGGGAACACGATCGCCTGTCTGTCTGGAGTTTCAAATCCCCAAGCGTCAACCGTCGCGACGGTTCTACCAACATTGCGCGCGCGAAACCCGATTACTTCGGTCGGCTCTGGTTCGGTCCCGGCGAAGCCGAAGTGCGCATCCTCGACCTTGATCCGCGCTCCGCTTAGTCTCCACTGGATCACTTGCCATCCAAGTGACGCCAGAGCGACGATCGTGCCAAGAATGGCCAAAGTACGAGCGATCCAATCAGCGTTGTCGGGGATCTCCACAACAATGTTGGGTTCCACTTTCACCTGACCTTGATGAAGGAAGTCTTTCAGACCTTCTTGACCCGCCATTCGAGGCGGTGCCCGATTGCGGCGGCGTAGCGCTCCACCGTTGAGAGTTTCGCGTCGATCTCGCCGCGCTCGATGCGGGCTACGGCGGATTGAGAAGTGCGCATGCGCGTCGCGACGTCCTTTTGTGTAATGCCAGCCCGTTCTCGCTTGGCGGCGAGCTCTCGGAGGAGCACCCGGCGACGGTAAGCGGCGTCGACCATCTCGGGGAACCGAGGATTCTTTTTCGTGCTCTCCTCGATGATCTCGTCAAGGAAATCCTTCTTTGCCATGCTGGAAGGATATCTCATCCGTGATATATCCGTCATCCTTTCCTCGATCTTCGTCTCCAGTCCGCCAGGCGCCGTTCGGCTAGCGCGATCTTGGGCGGTGGGGTCTTGCGGGATTTCTTCGAGAAGGCTTCCAGAGAGAGGAGGACCTGGCTCCGTGCACCTTCCGTGGCGAACAGGATGCGGAACTCCTCTTGGATTCCCGTCGCACGCACCTCGTAGATGTCTCCCCGGAGGTGGCGAGCGACGACGAGCCCGTTTTCACGCACGTCTTGCATGGCGGCGGCTACCTCGGCCTGATCGTCGAGCGAGAGCTTCGTGATGAACTCGTTGACGAGTCGGCGACCTGCCGCCGTCCTGTAATCGCGCCACCTCCGGCGCACTTGGTCGGTCATCGGCAGCTGGACCGCAGAGTCAGATGAACCGGCCCGTTCGGATCATCTTGTCGAGACCGTCTCGGAGCCTTTCGTCGAGGCTGGGGAAGAGGTGCCCGTAGCGATCGAAGGTCAGGGTGATCGTTGAGTGGCCGAGGCGCTCTTGGATCTCCTTCGGGTGAGCTCCCTGAGCGATCAGTAGCGCAGCACAGGTGTGTCGGAGATCGTGAAAGCGGTAGAGCGGGCGGTGCCGCAGGTCGCACCCCCGTCGTTTGTCGCAGACGCAGAGGTCGGGATCCAATCCGGACTTAACCAGCGCCGGCAAGAAGTTGCGTCCGTAGAAGTTCCGTCTAAGCGGCTTCCCCTCCGAGGAACTGAAGACGAAACCGGCCTCGCTCGGATAGTGACCGAGATGCTCGCCGATCATCTCGCACAGCGAGCGCGGCAACGAGATGGTCCGGGACCGCCCCGTCTTCGGCGGTTGGGTGTGGAGATGACCATTCACCTCGGAGAGCGACTCAGCGACTTCCACCGTTCCCTTCAGGAGGTTGAGTCGTGGCACCTTCAGTGCAGCAAGCTCACCCCACCGCATCCCGGTGTAGGAGGCGGTGAAGATCAGGGTCTTGAAGCGCCGTTCGATCGAGTCCGCCAGAGCTTCGACCTGCGCCGGCTCGAGGAACCTCATCTCCTCATGAGAGGTCTGCTTAGGTAGATCGATCCCGATGCTAGGGGACCGGCTGATGAGCCCGTCGATGACCGCCGTCTTCATGATCCTCGAGAACGTCCGGTAGACGCCGGCGATCGTGCCTGGGGCCAGGCCATCGTCCTGGAGGGCAACGTTCCATGCCCGCACTTCGGCGGGCCTGATCGCGCCGAGAGGCGTCCGATCGAAGAACGGCAGGATGTGATTGCGGAGATGGCCCTCGAGCTTCAACTTCGTGCCGGGGCGCAGGTGCGAGAGCGTGGCCACGTACTCGTCGGCGAAGTCCTCGAAGCGAAGCTTGGCGCCTGCCGGGTCCGACCATTCGCCGCGCTGCTTGGAGGTTTCTACCGCGGCTAGGAAGGAACGAGCCTCCGCTTTCGTCCGGAACGATTTCGATCGCTCGCGTCCTGCGGGG
>JBOGXG010000178.1:0-13535 GCA_050694195.1 Actinomycetota bacterium
GGTCCGAGAGCCGGAGCGACCGGCGGATCCGGTAGAAAACGGCCTCGTAGGCCTCGTCGACCTCATCGAGGTGGGTCACTCCCACCACGAACGGGACGTCGGCGTACTTGCAGAAGGTCTCAAGGATGTGGGCGGCCTCCTCCTCGGAGCGGAGGTCGGCGGCGTTCACGAGCAGGATGAAGCCGATCATCCCCTCCGAGAGGATCTCCCACATCACTTCGAACCGTCGCTGGCCCGGGGTCCCGAAAAGGAAGAGGGCGAGATCGCTGGCGAAGGTGAGGCGGCCGAAGTCCATGGCGACGGTCGTCTTCCGCTTCACGTTTCTCGTCTCGTCCGTCACTTCGCGGTCGGTCCCCACGACGGCCACCTCGCTGATCGTCCTGATCAGCGTGGTCTTCCCCGCGTTGAAGGGCCCCGTGATGACGAGCTTCAGCGGCTTGCGGACGTGGCCCCGGACCACCCGCTGGGATCTGATCAGTTCGGGTCGGGCGCTCATAGACCCACCTAGAGCCCTTTGACCCCGTCGATCAGGCGGGAGATCAGACCCCTCGTCACCTGCTCGTCGTCCTCGACCCTCTTACGGACCGGAGGAGCCTTCGGGGGTCTCGGCGGCCGCGAGGCGTCGCCTTCGCCGGGGATCAACGGCCGGTCGTATTCGGGATGGTCGTCCCTGAACAGTCCGGACAATTCCCTCGCCATCGCCGCCTTATCGAAGTCGATCTGGTCCGGATCGCTGCTCGGGGTCACCGGCGGCGCCGCCGCGACCTGAGGTTCGGGGCTCTCAGCCTCCGGCGATACCTCCGGCTCGGGCGGGGGCTGTGCTGCGGGAACCGCCTCGGGCTCCGGCTCGGACCGGAGGAGGTCGCTGAGGAACGGCTCCCC
The DNA here is from genome assembly GCA_050694195.1 of Actinomycetota bacterium. Taxonomy (GTDB): domain Bacteria; phylum Actinomycetota; class CADDZG01; order CADDZG01; family WHSQ01; genus JBOGXG01. The sequence continues at coordinate 883 of JBOGXG010000178.1, forward strand.
TCCTCCCTCGACCTGGTCGCCCTGAGCGTCATCGCCGGGCGGGGGCGTCTCCGAGGCAGGGGGCGCGGAAGCCCCAGCCGCGATCGGAGCCGGCATCTCCTCGGCCCCCTCGTCGAGACGCTCGTCCACGGCATCCGAGGAGGGGAACTCCCTCAACTCGGCGGTCGGTTCGGGCGTGCGTTCGGGTCGGTCGAGAGTTATGGGGGTCTCGCGGGCCGCCTCGACGTGAGCCTCGGGGACCGCTGCCGCTTCGGCGGGTACCTCGCCAAGGGCCGAGGTCCAGGATGCGGTGGTGGCCTCGAAGCCGGGGACGCGCTCCGCCATCCCGGCGACCGGCTCCGAACGCGGCCCGAGTACCTCGACCAACCCGGCCGATACGAGTCCATAAAGGGTGCGCATCGTGACGAATCCGTCCCATCCGGAACCTTCGGCGATCTCACGGACGGTTCGCTGCCCGTCGATCAGCACCAGGATGCGCCATTCCTCGGGCGTGATGTTGATCTCCACTGCACCCTCGGGAGGAGACGGGGCCATGCCCGGCACGGTCTCCTCGGAGGGGATCTTCCGTTTGATCAGCTCGAGCTCGTCGAGCCGGCGCGAGGCCTCCATGATGAGGTTCTCCACGCTGACGGCGAGGTGGACCTCGACATCGGCCTCGACCCGTGGGTCCCACGAGAACTCCCCCAGATCCCAGCGAAGCATCTCGAAAACCGCGTCCTCGATCTGCTGCTTGACCGCGCCCTGCAGCTGCTCCGTCGTGGCAACACCGGACGCCACCAAGATGTCGCCTACCCGTCCCTCACCTGCGGCGGCCTGGTCGAGTGCCTTCATCAACTGGGTTTCGGTGACGGCCCGGGCGCGGATCAACTTCTTGCCCAACGGCTCGCGCGTCATCGTGGAGTCGGCGTAGTAGATCTCGCCGTCCCGGAAGAAAACGCGGCCGCTTCCCGCGGACCGCTGAACCTCTAGCTTCCCAGTCTTGTTGGCCAGGGATAGCAGACGGAAGACGTCCGCAAGCGTGAAGTCGTCTAGCGTGCCTTTGAGCACCTCAGAGCCCCCTCGTTCGACCGGTTACTCCCAGGCCGACACGGAATGCTCGGCGGTCTCCGCCTCGCTCGTCGCCTCCTGGGTGTGGTGCGCGATGTTCTCGTCTCTGTAGAGCGGCGGGCTCGGCTGCACGACCTGCTCGACCGGTTGCTCGGGCTCGTACGACATGCCCAGCGGATCCACCTCGGGAGGAGGCGTCATCATGATCTCGGCGATGCGACCGGCGATCCGGCGCATCTCGAAGAGAACGAGCCCCACTTTGGCCTCGGTCGACGTGACCGTGACGAAGACTGCGTCGGTGCCGGCGGCCATGAGGATGACGTGACCGTCCTCGCCTTCCACGAACACCTGCGACAGCCCGCCCTTCCCGAGATTGGTGGCCGCGCGCTCTCCCAGCGTAAGGAGCGCCGCGCTCATCGCCGCCAGCCGGTCCTCCTCTACATACGCGGGTAGCGCAGACGCCATCGGCAGCCCGTCTACGCTCACGACTGCCGCCGCCTCAACCTCGGCCGACACGGCAAGGAAATCATCGAGTGCCTGCGCCAACATGTCGGCCTTGGTCATCGGTTCCTCCTAGCTCCTGTGCGCGCGTTGTCACCTAGCGACAATCGTAGCCGCCACACCTTCTGATTCGGCAGGAAAAGGCCGAGGATTGAAGGTGTCCGACTAGAAAGTGTGGCACTTAAGAACTACCCAGATACTGGTGGGTCTATCGACCCGAGCCCAGAGCGTGGACCGCGGCCGCCGACATGATCCCGAGCGGGGGCTCCTTACCCGTCCAGATCCGAAGGGCCCCGGCGGCCTGGTGAACGAGCATGCCGAGGCCGCTCCACGCCTCTGCCTGTTGCGAGCGCGCTCTGTCGACGAGCCTCGTCGACGGAGGGCTGTAGATCAGGTCGACCACGACCTGGCCGGGATGGAAACGAGCATCCGGGAGAACGTCCTCACCCTTCATCCCGACGGGAGTCGAGTTCACGATCAAGTCGACGTCCGACGCCACCGCGCCGGCGGCCTCCCACGGAGTCGTCGTGACGCTTCCCGTCAGTTCCAAGATGGCTGCCCTGCCCGGATCCCGTGCGGCGATCGTGATGTGTTCGAGTCCCATGTCGGCCAAGGCTCTCACCACCGCGCGGGCGGCACCACCTGCCCCAAGCACGAGGGCGCGCTTATCCGAACCTTCCCATCCGGCATCCAACATCAGGAACTCGCTGAAGCCGGATGCATCCGTGTTGTGACCGATCAGACGGCCGCCGGCATTCTCGATGGTGTTCACAGCCCCGATTACCTTCGCCTCGGGCGACAGGTCGTCGAGCATCTCGACGATCCTTTCCTTGTGCGGCATCGTGACGTTCAGCCCACGCGCCCCCAGTACGCGTAGACCCGCGACCGCGGTCGACAACTCCTCCGGCGGTATCGCGAAGGGGAGATAGACCCAGTCCGTGCCGATGCGCTTGAAAGCCGCGTTGTGCATCGCGGGCGAGAGCGTGTGCTCCAGTGGCCACCCGATGATGCCGGCGAAACCGCCGGCGTTCCGGCCTCTCAACAGTCGAGCGCCTGGTACGCGGCCTTGTCGGCAAGGAACTCCTCGTTCGTCTCGCTGAATGCATGGTTCCCTTCGCAATCGGCCAGCACGTAGTAGAGCCAGGCCCCTTCCGCGGGTTGCGCCGCGGCCTCGAGCGAAGCAGCCCCCGGAGCACCGATCGGCGTAGGGGGAAGACCCGTGTTCTGCCTGAGGTTGTAAGGGGAGTCGATCGCAAGATCCTCGGCCGTCAGTTCCTGCTTGCGCTCACCCAGCGCGTACTGGAACGTGGCGTCGATCCCCAGCGTCATCCCCTGCTCCAACCGGTTATAGATGACGCGGGCTACCATCGGCCGCTCGTCGTCGACCCGCGTCTCCGCCTCGATCATCGAGGCGATGATGATCAATTCGTAATCGGACATGCCTAACGAGCGGGCCGCGGATACGTCCAGCCGAGCGAACCGGTTCACCATCTCGTCGGCCAGTCTCTGCGCCACTGTCTCCTCTGTGTCGCTCTCCGCTACCTGGTAGGTGGACGGGAACAGGAGACCCTCCATCGTCTCCACATCCCTCGGCCTCAACGACGAGTCGATCCTTCCCTCCGTCACCAGCGTCAGGAACTTCTCTTCCGAAAGATCCGTCTCTTCGGCGAGGCGCTCGGCCATCTCAGTGAGCCACAGGCCCTCCGGAAAGGTGATCGATACGAACGCCTCTCCCGCGGGGCCTTTGTCGATCAACTCATCCAGGGCGTCCCGCGGTGTGAGGCCGCTATGGATCTCGTACTCCCCCGCCTGGACGTCGCCCACGCGGTTGTCGAAGAAGGTAACGATGCGCCATCCCAGCGTGGACGGGATGACGTCGTGCTGTTCGAGGATCTCGCCGATCTCTCCCGAACTCGAGCCTCTCGGGATCTCGAACCGCACGAGTCGCCCCGGATCGCTCCCGCCGTAGACACCGATCGAACGGAGATACAGGTACCCGCCCAGGAGGATGCCTCCGAGGACCAGCAGGAAGCCTCCCAGCGTGAAGATGATCCGCCCTCGCCGGGTAACCGTCATCGGTGTACGTCCATGTATCCCTGCAACATCACCTGGGCGGCCACCGCGTCGCGCATCTCTTTGCGTTTCTTGACGGACGCGCCGCCGGCTTTCATCGCGCGCTCGGCGACCACCGTCGTCAGGCGTTCGTCGAAGACGTCGACATCGACATCGAGCGCGGCTCGAAGCCGGACCAAGAAGGTCTTCTGCTTCTCGACGGCGGGACCCTCGACCCCCGAGAGCGCAACCGGCCTGCCGACGACGACCAAGGTCACCCCGAGTTCACCGATCAGCTCTTGGATGCGCGCGACCGCGTCGATCCTCGATCGGTCGATCACCTCCAGCGGACGAGCGAACCTCGTCTCTAGGTCGGCGACGGCAAGGCCAACCCTCCGTTCCCCAGGGTCGACGCCGAGGATCATCCTCTGAGGGCGCTCCGCGCCGCGTTGGCGACCGCCTCCAGCGCGGCATCCAGCTGATCCTTCTTCGGTCCACCCGAGATCGACAGCTCCGGCTTCCCCCCGGCCCCCCCGCCGAGCAGCGCGGCGCCCGGAGCCAGGAGATCGCGTGCCGAGATACCTCGCTGCACCACGTCCTTGGTCACACCACCGACGAGGTTCGCGTTGGTCTCACCGACGGAACCGAGAAGCACGATCGCCGAGCCGAGCTCACCCTTCAGCTTCTGCGCCAGCGAACGGAGACCGTCGACCCCGATGTCACGACGCGCCACGATCAGGCGCGTGCCGTCGACATCGTCCGCCGAAGACGCGAGATCAGCGGCGTCCGACTGAGCGGACTTGCGCTCGACCTCCGCGATCCGTCGCTCCATCTCTTTCTGGGTCTGCACCAGCTTCTCGACGCGCTCCGCCACCGAGTCGGGGTTCGTCTTGAGCGTTTCTGCGGCTCTCTCCAGCACCCGTACCTTGCGCTGCAGATAGTCGATCCCTTCGGGACCGACGAGCGCTTCGATCCGGCGAAGGTTGGCGCCGACTGAGCCTTCCCCCGTCACGACGACGACCCCGATCTGACTCGTGTGCGGCACGTGAGTTCCTCCGCACAGCTCCTTCGAGTAGTCACCTACCTCAACGACGCGTACGAAATCCCCATACTTCTCGCCGAATATCGCCATAGCTCCGATCGAGCGCGCGTAGTCGTAACTGGTCTCGTAAGCACGGACGGAGTCATCGGTAACGACGCGCGTTTGGATGTCCTCTCGCACTTCGTCGACGCGCTCTCCGAGTGGGTCGAAGTGGGTGAAGTCGAATCGAAGACGGCCGGGTTCGACCAACGAGCCGGCCTGCTTGGCATGCTCGCCGAGCTTCTCGCGGAGTGCCCAATGGAGGATGTGCGTCGCGGTATGAGCTCGCTGGCTCCCGAACCGCCAGTCGTGGTCGACATGGGCTTCCACCTGATCCCCGACCTTCAGTTCCCCCGCGCGCACGATCACCCGATGGCCCGTGATGCCGGGCGCGAGGCGACGGGTGTCGATGACCTCGGCCGTCCCGTCCGGGCCGCGGATGGCCCCTCTGTCTCCCACCTGGCCGCCGCCCTCGGCGTAGAACACGGTCCGGTCGAGGATCAGGTCGACCTCGTCCCCTTCCTTCGCGACGAGATTGCCCTCCCAACCTCTCGAGTCGGCGATGGCGACGACCTCTCCCGTCGTGTCGAGGAACTCGTAACCGATGAAGTCGGTGGCCTCGTTCCGCTCGAGCAGGCCGGCGAGGGCCTCCTCGGTAACGGCGGTATCGGTCGAGCGACGCGCCTCCCGAGCGCGCTCTCGCTGCTCGGCCATCAACCTCTCGAAGGAGTCGCGGTCGACCCCGAGTCCCGCGTCGGCGGCGATGTCCGTGGTGATGTCGATCGGGAAGCCGAACGTGTCGTGCAACTTGAACGCGACAGGACCGGGGATATCGTCGCCCTTCGCGCCGGCCTTGGCGATCTCGGCCTCCAGCATCGAGAGCCCCTGCTTCAGGGTCGCGTCGAACCGCTCCTCTTCACGGTTGGCGACCTCGACGATGAAGCTGTAGCGCTCCTTGATCTCCGGATACTCGTCCCCCATGAGGGCGACCGTGCGATCCACCAACTCCGGTAGTACCGATCCCTCCCGGCCCAGCAGCCGCGCGTGCCTGACCGCCCGCCGCATCACGCGCCGTAGCACGTACCCGCGCTCCTCGTTGGACGGAAGAACGCCGTCCGCGATCAGGAAGGTGAGGGCCCGAGCATGATCGGCGAGGATCCGAAGACCGACGTCGACCTTGGGATCAGTGTTGTATCTCCTCCCCGTGAGTTCCTCGGCTCGTTCGATGAGGCTGCCGAAGGTGTCGGTCTCGTAGATCGAGCGAGCGTTCTGCAGAACCATCGCCATACGCTCGACACCCAGCCCGGTATCGATGTTCTTCTTCGGGAGCTCAGCGATCGGCTCCATGTCCGGGTTGCAATCGTTCTGCATGAACACGAGATTCCAGACCTCGACGTAGCGATCCTCGTTGCCGGCCGGACCGTCATCCGAAGCAGGACCGAAGTCCTCCCCGAGATCGACGAAGATCTCGGAACATGGGCCGCACGGCCCGGCCCCGTACCAGAAGTTGTCCTTGATGCCGCGGCGTACCACCCGTTCGGGACGCACCCCAACGTGATCGATCCAGATCTGTTCGGCCTCGTCGTCCGTCTGGAACACGGTGGCCCAGATTCGCTCGACGTCGATGCCATAGTTCTGCGTGACGAGATCCCATGACCATTCGCAGGCCTTCTCCTTGTAGTAGTCGCCGAAAGAGAAGTTCCCCATCATCTCGAAGAAGGTGAGATGCCGAGCGGTCTTGCCGACCTCCTCGATGTCTGTCGTGCGGAAGCACTTCTGGACGCTCATCGCCCTCTTGAAGGGCGGACTCTGTTCCCCTAGGAAATACGGCTTGAACTGGTTCATGCCGGCGTTCGTCAGGAGCAGCGTTGGATCGTTCGGCACGAGCGACGACGAGGGCACCCTCGCGTGCTCCCGCTCGCCGAAGTAGTCGAAGAAGAGACGTCTGATCGAGCGCGAATCCATGGCGACAGGCTACCTGCGCACCGAGGCCGGGCCGCCCTAGCCGGCCGGCGTGCGGCTCTTCTCGAGCTGCTCGTTCATCCTATCGAGCATGGCGTCCGTCACGGCTCGCGGCGTCAGCCTCGCGCGCACCGAGTCCATCCGCTTGTCCAACTCGAGTGCGGCCACGATCCCCAGGATCACCAGCAGAAGAGCTTTGATCATGGGAGGAGCCTATCCGCCCTGCGGCTCGTCCCGCTGCCGTGTCGGTATGTCCTCCTCGAGCTCTGCCTCGCGGCCACGTATCGCCCGGAAGTAGCCGCGGCCGGCGATCTCCTCGGGGAGATAGCTCTGCTCGACGTAGCCGCCGTGGGCATGCGGGTATTCGTATCCCTTCCCCGCTCCTATCGACCGCGACGCGGGTGCGTGAGCGTCCCGGATATGAGGAGGCACCGGAAGGGGGCCGTCGTTCTTCACGTCTTCCTCCGCGCGCCATATCGCCACGGCCGAGGCGTTGGACTTCGGCGCCAGAGACAGATAGACGGCAGCCTGAGAGAGGTTCAGCTTCGCCTCGGGAAGGCCTACGAACTCCAGGGCGTGGTGCGCGGCGACCGCGACCTGCAGGGCGATGGGATCGGCGTTCCCGACATCCTCGGACGCGAAGATCACCATCCTCCGGGCGATGAACCGGGGATCCTCGCCGGCGTCCAGCATCCTCGCCATCCAGTAGACGGCGGCGTCGGGATCGGAGCCTCGCATCGACTTGATGAATGCGGAGATGACGTCGTAATGCCAGTCCCCGCCCTTGTCGTAGGGAAGGGCTCGTCGCTGCAGAGCCTCCTCGCTGGTCGCGAGATCGATGGTGCCGCCGACCCCGACCATCATGGCCGCCGCCTCGAGCGCGTTCAGCGCCGACCTCGCGTCGCCCCCGGAACCCCGCGCGAGGTGAGCCAGGGCGTCCGTTTCGGCCTCTACCTCGAGACCTGCGAGACCCCGGCCCTCCTCTACGAGAGCGCGCTCGAGGAGCGTCACTATGTCTTCCTCCGTCAGCGCTTCCAACCGGAACAGGAGACTCCGCGACATAAGAGGTGAGTTCACCTCGAACGACGGATTCTCGGTCGTGGCTCCGACAAGGATGATCCATCCGTTCTCCACCGCGGGGAGCAGCGCGTCCTGCTGTGCCTTGTTGAAGCGATGTATCTCGTCGAGGAACAGCACGGTACGCCGGCCCTGCTGCCCGAGCCGGTCCTTCGCGGCTTCGATCACCTTCCGCACGTCCGCTACGCCCGAAGTGACGGCCGACATAGGTTCGAACTGTGCCTCCGTCGAGCCGGCGATCACGTGCGCCAATGTGGTCTTGCCGGTGCCGGCCGGCCCCCACAGGACCACCGACGAGATGTCCCCCGAGGTTATGAGCGACCTAAGGGCGCGTCCCTCACCGAGGATGTGGGACTGCCCAACGACCTCGTCGAGGGTTCGAGGCCGCATCCTCGCGGCCAGGGGGGCGTAGCGATCGAAGCTTTCTTCGAGAGCGTTCTCGAACAGGTCCACGCCCCTATCCTCCCTCTCGCGGGCGAACATCTGGTCGGGACACAAGAACACGCGGGGTCCAAGCGTCCGGGAGCCTCGGACGTCAGGAGGCGTGGAAGCGCAGGATGTCGATCCCACGGTTGAGATCTATGGAGTAGACGACCTCGTCGGTGACCCAGTAGGCGGCCGAGGCATCGGCGCCGTGTCCCAGGAAATAGCCGACCTCCGCGATCGAGCCGTCCGGATCAACCTCGAGGAAGCGGGTGCCCTGCTTGTAGCCGGCAAGGACAACGAAGCCGCCGTTGTGGAAATCGCCACGGGCATCGAACCAGTGGGCCGAGCAGCCGATGCCGGGGAGCGCCTTCCCGTCTGCGTGCGTCCCGTTGGACATCCTGAAGCTGTCGACCAGGCTGACCGTCCTCTGCCGGCGCCATCCGTCCGTCTCCCACACGGAGAAGACGCCCGCGGTGGAGTCGCACGCTCCGGCCGTGGTCCCTCCCTCTGTCGCCAACAGCAGGAAACGATCCTTGCCGGCGCGGGGCCAATCGCTGGAATGGAAGAGCCCCGGCAGTGAAGCGGTGCCGAGCGCGACGACCCGCGGCCGCCGAAGATCCCCTTTCGTGTTCAGAACCATCACGGGGTCGGATGAGGTGATGACGAGACCCGGCCGCACCTCCGTTACGTCGTGGACCCCGAAGCCGCGCTGCTCGGGAAGATCGGTCGCCCAATCTCCCATCAGCTTCGGCGCCGAGGGGTCTTTCAGCGATACGACGGCGCCGTCGGAGCCGTAGGCGAACTCACAATCGCGGACGCACGTGAGGGTGTGATCGCCGGCGAGAGGGAGCGAACCCACCTCGACGGGCGTCGTCGGGTCCTCGACGTCGAAAACGTGAAGGGTGTCGCGCGGGAGTTCATCGGAGAAGAGCAGGATGTCGCCGTCGGTATCGACGTCCTCGTTCTGCATGTAGACGAGGACGGGGGTGAAACCGACGCGCACCGGCTCGAGAGGATCCGAGATGTCATAGATCGACAGGCTCTTGTAGCTCGTGACATAGAGATGGTCGCCGACGAGGCGCGCGCCGGTCGCGGTGCCGGCCTCGAACGGGATGTGCTTCACGAACTCGACGTTGTCGGAGGCGAACCCATCCGTGACTCCGGCCCCCGCCGACGGCGACCAAGATGGGACCGCCAGCGCGATCGCGGCAGCCAGGATGCCCATCGCCCTCCCCATGTCCTAAGGATTCGCCGGGTGGCCCCGAACGCCTGCCCTTGGTCAGGGCTGGACCGGTGGAGCGGTGACCTTTATGTGCAGCGTCTTGAGTTGGGCGGCGTCGACCTCCGACGGCGCGCCCGTGAGGGGATCGAACGCCGTTTGGGTCTTGGGGAAGGCGATCACCTCGCGGATGTTCGTCTCCCCGGCCGCGAGAGCGACGATCCTGTCGATGCCGGGAGCGATACCTCCGTGTGGAGGGGGGCCGTAGCGGAACGCGTCGAGAAGGAAGCCGAACTTCTCCTGCGCCTCCTCATCGCCGATACCGAGAGCGCGGAACACGCGGCTCTGCATCTCGGCATCGTGGATCCTTATCGAGCCCGAGGCTAGCTCCCATCCGTTCAGCGTGATGTCGTAACTCTTGGAGACGACCCTGGAGGGATCCGTCTCCAGGTACTCGAGCGTGTCCTCGACTATCCCGGTGAAGGGATGGTGGATCGGATCCCAGCGATCCTCCTCCTCGTTGCGCTCGAACCATGGGAAATCGACGATCCACGCGAACTGCCAGTGCGCGGGGTCCGTCGGTTCGGTTCGTGGGAGGAACCCATACCGTTCGGCGAGCCGGGTCCGTAGCGCGGCCAACACCTTAAGGACGACGCCCACGCGGGCATCCGCCACGATCAGGATCAGATCGCCCTCGCTCGCGCCGGCAGTCTTCGTTACTCCTGCCGCCTCGTCCTCCGTGAAGAACTTCGCGATCGGCGACTTCAGTCCCTCGGGTGTCACCGCGATCCAGACGAGACCGCCGGCCCCCAACGACTTGGCCTCGTCGACGAGTGCGTCTAACTCCTTACGCGGGGCACCGCCCTTGCCGGGCACCGTGATCGCCTTTATCGCTCCCCCGCCGTCGAGGACCGAGCGGAACACTTTCACCTCGGTTCGCCCGAACACGTCGCCGAGGTCCGTCAGCTCCAGCCCGAAACGCAGGTCCGGCTTGTCGGTGCCGAAACGCTCCATCGACTCCTCGAACGGGATACGTGGGAAGTCGGTCAGCTCGATCCCCATGACCTCCGACCACACCCTCTTGAACATCCGCTCGCCCACGTCCAATACGTCCTCCACCTCGACGAAGGACATCTCCATGTCGAGCTGCGTGAAATCGGGCTGCCGGTCGGCCCGGAGATCCTCGTCGCGGAAACAGCGAGCGATCTGGTAGTAGCGATCGAGCCCGGCGACCATCAAGAGCTGCTTGAAGAGCTGGGGGCTCTGCGGCAAGGCGAAGAACTTGCCGGGATGCACGCGCGACGGAACCAGGTAGTCGCGGGCGCCCTCGGGTGTCGCCCGTGTGAGCATCGGCGTTTCGACCTCGACGAAACCCTCGTCGTCGAAGAAGCGGCGGATCGAGGAGATGATGGCGTGCCTCAGCCGGAGGTTGTCCTGCATCTCCGGACGGCGCAGATCGAGGTAGCGGTGCTTCAGCCGGAGCGTCTCGTCTACCTCCTGGTGGGATTCGATCTGGAACGGCGGTGTCTCCGCGCGCGAGAAGATCTCGAGCGCAGAGGCGACCACCTCGACCTCGCCCGTCGGGAGGTTGGGATTCACCGTTCCCTGCGGACGCTCCCGCACCTCACCGCTGACCTTGATGCAGAACTCGCTGCGCAGCTGTTCACCGACGGAGAAGGTGTCACCCGACGCGTCTGGGTTGAAGACGAGTTGCACCAGGCCAGACGCATCCCGTAGATCGATGAAGATCACGCCGCCGTGATCGCGGCGCGTGTGCACCCAACCACACAGCTCCACACGGCTGCCGGCATGCCCCGTGCGAAGTTCGCCGCAGCGATGCGTGCGCATCATCTCGCTAACCTTTCCCCCAGCTGGTCGATGGGGCAGCGCTCCTGGTCGCCCGTCGTCAGATCCTTGACCGTAGCCTCTCCGGCGGCCATCTCCTCGTCACCGAGGATCACTGCGTAGCGAGCGCCGGAACGATCTGCATCCTTCATCTGACCCTTCATGCCGCGTCCCATGACGTCGAGTTCGGTGCCGATCCCGGCCGCGCGCAGCCTGGTCGCGAGGGGGAATGCCGACTTCGTCGCGTCGGCCCCCAGCGCCACGATGTAAGCCGCTATCCGAACGGTGGGTTCGGCTGCTTCGGATCCGAGTGACAACATGATGCGGTCGAGACCGAGGGCGAAGCCGATCCCGGGCACGTGTGGACCTCCCAGGACCTCTGCCAAACCGTCGTAACGACCTCCGCCGCCCACCGCGTCCTGCGAACCGAGTCCTCCGGCAACGAACTCGAACGCGGTGCGCGTGTAGTAATCGAGTCCGCGCACAAGGCGCGGTTCTTCCTCGTACCCGATCTCCACCGCATCGAGGAGTTCCTTGACCGATATGTAGTGGTCCCGGCAGGACGGGCACAGATGCTCGGTGATGAGCGGTGCGTCCTTCATCACCGTGATCGTCTTCTCCTCCTTCGAGTCGAACGAACGCATCGGATTCGTTCCGATCCGCTCGCGGTCCTCCTCGGCGAGATCGCCCTCGTGGGCTGTCAGGAACTCCCTCAGCACTCTCGTGTAGCCGAGCCTGCAGGACTCGTCCAGGTGGCCGATCGAGTTGATCCTCGTCGATACGTCGAGACCGATGCCGGCGTAGAACCTCACCGCGACCTCGATCACCTCGGCATCCACGGTCGGCTCGTCGGAGCCGATGGCCTCGATGCCCAGTTGGAAGAACTGACGGTAGCGGCCCTTCTGGGGGCGCTCCTGCCGGAACATCGCGGACGCGTATGACAGCTTCACCGGCAGCGCGCCGCGGTGCAGGTTGTTCTCCAGCACCGCCCTGACGACTGGCGCCGTCCCCTCCGGACGGAGCGTCAGCGAGCGCCCACCGCGATCGGTGAACGTGTACATCTGCTTGCCGACGACCTCGCTGGTAGCACCGACCCCCCGCTCGAATACCTCGGTGTGTTCGAACATCGGGGTTTCGATCGGCGCGTAACCGGCCAGCGCGAACGCGTCCAGCGCGTAACGCGTCACCCTCTGCCATCCCCAAGATCCCGGCGGGAGGAGATCGCGGGTTCCCCGGGGCGCGCCGAATGCGTCGGTCGACTGCTTGGACATCTAGTGCCCCGCCCAACAAACATCCAGGGGGTCCTGGCGGCGAAAAGCTGGCGCCTCGCGGCGTTCTCGGTGGCGCACGTACCTCACGGTACGCACGCGTTGGCCGGAAACCCGCCTGAAGGTGCGTTTCCGACTCGCGGCCTTGCGATGCTTGCTTTTCACTCGCCAGAAC
>JBOGXG010000179.1:0-2566 GCA_050694195.1 Actinomycetota bacterium
AGGTCGTCGTCGCGTTCCTCGCGCTGCTACTCGTAACGCTTCTAGTGGTGTGGGCGGAGCGGAAGGTCATCGCCGACATGCAGTCCCGCATCGGTCCCAACCGATGGGGTCCCTACGGACTGCTCCAGACGCTGGCGGACGGGATAAAGCTCTTCTTCAAGGAGGACTTCCGGCCCGGCCAGGCGGACAGGTGGACGTACGAGATCGCCCCCGTTCTCGCGATGGTCCCGAGCTTCCTCGCGTTCGCCGTCATCCCGTTCGGCGATCACGTCACCGTCGCCGGCCACCGGATCGGTTTCATCGTTTCCGATCTCGACATCGGTGTTCTGTTCTTCCTGGCGGCGGGGTCGCTCGGCGTTTACGGAACCGTTCTCGCGGGGTGGTCGTCGGGATCGAAGTACCCGCTCCTCGGCGGAGTTCGCGCAAGCGCGCAACTGATCTCCTACGAGGTGGCGCTGGGCCTTTCGGTCGTGCCCGTCGTGTTGGTCGCCGGATCGCTGTCGACGGGAGACATAGTCGCCGCACAGGCCGGCAATATCGAGAACATCACGTTCTTCGATGGGATCCCGGTCCTCGAGCAGATCTCGCATGTATTCGAATACGTTCCCAATTGGTACATCTGGTCGCAATGGCCCGCGTTCTTGATCTTCTTTATCGCCGGGATCGCCGAGACGAGCCGGGCCCCGTTCGATCTTCCCGAAGCCGAGAGCGAGCTCGTTGCGGGGTTCCACACCGAGTACGCCGGGATCCGCTTCGCCATGTTCTACCTGGGCGAGTACATCCATGTGGTCGTGATCTCGGCGATGGCGGTAACTCTGTTCTTCGGCGGATGGCATGGGCCGGCTCCCGACTTCCTGACATGGTTGTGGCCGGTGGTCTGGTTCGTCATCAAGACCGCGGCGTTCGTCTACCTCTTCGTTTGGTTGAGGGCGACGATGCCTCGCTTCCGGTACGACCGTCTCATGTGGCTCGGATGGAAGCGGCTGATCCCCGCGGGTCTCACGTGGATATTCGTCACCGCGGTCGTGAACACGGAAGGCGTCTCTCGGCCCGTTCGGCTCATCGTGTTCGGCGTGCTGTTCGTCATCGTTCTGATCTGGGTCGGTCGAGGTGATCCCCGCCTCCGTATGGCGGTGACCCCGCAGAAGAGGTTGATGCACTGATGGCTCTTCCCGAGGTCCTCAACGGGATGAAGGTCGTGATCCGGAACGTGTTCCGCCGGAAGGACACCGTGTCCTATCCGGAGGTCCGGCGGCGGCCCTTCCCGCGGTACAAGGGACGCCACATCCTTGACCGGCACGAGGATGGCCTCGAGAAGTGCATCGGCTGCGAACTCTGCGCCGGCGTGTGTCCTGCCGACGCCATCAATGTCGTGGGGGCGGAGAACACACCGGAGAACAGGTTCTCGCCGGGGGAGCGGTACGCGCAGATCTATCAGATCAACTATCTCCGATGCATCTTCTGTGGTCTCTGCGTGGAGGCCTGTCCGACCGAAGCCCTGCTCATGACGACGGAGTACGAGATCTCTGGCAGTTCCCGGGAGGAGCTGATCTTCACGAAGGAGCGGTTGATCGTCGACACACCGATCGAGCGTCACTGGGCGACCAAGATGGAGCTTCCCTCGGACTCGGGGTTCCGTGCCGCTCTCGACGAGCTGGGCAAGGTGGACGGTACGGAGGCCGGCAGATGAACCTCGAGTGGGTCGTTTTCGGCGTCACCTTCGTCGTCTCGCTCGGTGCGGCGATCGCGATGATCTTCGCGCGCAACGCGGTACACGTCGCGCTCTTCCTGGTCGTCACCCAGGTCGCGCTCGCGGTTACCTTCCTGCTTCAGGGGGCCTTCTTCATAGCGGCGATACAGATCATCGTTTACGCCGGCGCCATCATGGTGCTGTTTCTGTTCGTCATCATGCTGATGGGTGTGGACAGGCGCGAGGCCTTGATCGAGCCTCTCCCATTGCAACGCATACTCGCCGTCGGCCTCGGCGCTCTCCTCAGCGCCGAGATCCTCTACGTTGCATGGAGGGGTGTGGACATCATCGGCCGGGGCGGTGACGAGGCGATCACTGCTTTGAACCGCGATCCCGGCAACGTCGTTGCGATCGCTCGCGTGTTGTTCAGTCGTTATCTGTTGCCGTTCGAGGTCACGTCGGTGCTCCTCGTTGTGGCGGTGGTCGGTGTCATGGTTCTCACGCGGCGGATCGCGTCGCTGGCCCGTCCGGTCGCGCCACCCGAGGAGTCCCTCGAGAGCAAGCGGGAGTTGATGGTGTGAGTATCGATCCCGGTTACTACCTCTCGCTCGCAGGCCTGTTGTTCACGATCGGCGTGGTAGGGGTGCTGGTCAGGCGCAATGCCATCGTCATCTTCATGTTCATCGAGTTGATGCTGAACGCCGTGAATCTCGCCTTCGTCACGTTCGCTCGGATGAACGGTGATCTCGACGGCCAGGTGCTCGTGTTCTTCGTCCTCGTTGTGGCGGCCGCGGAAGTGGTCGTCGGACTCGGCATCATCATCTCTATCTTCCGTCGAAGGGAGTCGGCGAACGTCGACGAGGTGAACCTCCTCAA
>JBOGXG010000180.1:0-2062 GCA_050694195.1 Actinomycetota bacterium
GGGCCCAACGACTCAGGTTCGGTTCAGACTATCGACGGTGCCAGTAGTACCCCCGGTACCAGAAGCGGCAGGTGCGGTACCACGTGATGTAACGGTGGTAACGGTGACCTTCGACCTCCGCGCCTTCCTGGAAGTCGCCTTCCGGTGCTTCGCCTTCCTGGTCCGCCAGATCCGATTCGCTCTGGATGAGACCCGCCGACTGGAGCGTCCCCGGCGCATCCTCGAGCAGGTGCCCCAGGAAGTCCGGATCGTCCTTGATCTTGGCGATCACCTTTTCATTGAAATCCTTCTGATCTTGCATCTCGTCAGCCACAACGGCTCCTCTCGTTCGCGTCGCACACGACCTCGACTCAGGTTATCGATGCCGCTCGTTCTCCGTCGGGGGCCCTCCACGGCTAACGAAACATCGGACCTGCGATTTGGTCAGTCAAAAGGCCGACATCGTGGCTGTCAAGATGGTTACAGCTAATGGGTAGCGCGGCGACGCCGGATGCTGTCGACACGACGAGCGGGGACGAGTGCCCCCTTCGTTCGATAAAGACGTTCCGCCTCATCCCAGCGCCGTGCCGCCTCCGACGGATCGTCAAAAGCATCGCAGGCCGCCGCGGTATCGGTCCATAGGTCCGCCCGTTGCAGCAGCCGCGGGGCGGGCGGCGGCTCCGCGTCGGCCTCGGCGAGTTCCCTCCGCGCGTCGTCGGTGCGCCCGGCGCCCGCGTAGGCGAGGGCGAGGATGCCGGCGATCTCGCCGCCCGAGATCTCGGGTGCCTCCGTCGGAGCCGGTGCGGCCAGCGCCCGGCGGCACCGCTCCGCGACGCTCGATGCGTCCTCATACCGCTCCTGCGCGCACAGAGCTCGGGCGAGGATCAGTCCCGCGTCGATACCTGCCGGATGATGCAACTCGAGTAACTCGTCGAGTTGTGGGCGCGCGGCTCTCTCCGCGGCGACCGGATCCCCCCCGATGAGTTCGATCCATCCCGCCACCCGGGGAATGCGGGCAACCCACGGCGGCTGACCGAGGTCCTCCTGGATCGCGGAGGCTTCCTTCACGAGCCGGCTCGCCGTAAGGGTGTCGTCATCGAGGGCGTGCAAGAGGGCGAGATGTCCCTTCAGCGAGACCTCGACGAGCGCCGACGTCGTCGCCGCTCGCTCGGCATCCCGGCTCAATTCGATAGCTTCTCGCACCGGCGTTGGTCCTGCTGTGAGGATCGAAAGGTAGGACACGGTCATCCTAGTAAGGAGCGTCCTCGCCGCGGCCCGCAGCGCGGCATCGAGACCCGTTCGCATGCTCGATAGGGCGGCGGCCGCGTCCTCCGTGATCCACGCGATGTGCGCGAGAGCTTCACCCACCTGGGCCGAGCCGTGGTCGTCGGAGCAGCGCAGGAAGATGCCGGCGAGATGTTCCAGTTCGGCGACGGGAGGCTCGTTCGGCGCGATCGCATCGTCCACCATGAGCTGCCACACGCGAAAGCGCGCGGCCCAACAATCGTCGGCGTTCTCTCGAGCCTCGGCGATCGCGGCCCGTGCGGTCTCGATGAGAGCGTCGACACGACCGATATCGACGAGTGCCTCGCATGCGAGGGCAAGGCTGTTCATCCGGGTGGCGTTCCCCTTGGGCAGGAGATCAGCCGCCCGGGTCAGCAGCTCTGCCGCGGTCGGCATGTCCGAGCGGTTGAGAGCCGCGGCCCCCCCGGCGACGAACCATCCGGCGGCCCGCTCCCGCAGGTCACGAGCGTTCTCGCCCTCCATGCCGACCCCGGCGCGCTCGAGGTGGGCGCCGATCAGTTCCGGGTTCGTACGAGCGACGGTCGTCATCGAGAGGTCCTCGGCCAGGCGCAGATCTTCCTCCCGATCCGTCGCGCTCGGTGGGTCGTCGCTAACACCCACGAAGATCGCCGGCGCGGTCAGTGTCTCCTCGAGATAGCCGAGGAGATTAGTGAACGCCGGGCCGGCGTACTCGATCGCGCGGAAGACAAGGACGAGCGGACGATCTCTCGTAACGTCTTCGATCGCGTGTCGAACTGCGGAGTAGATCTCGGTGAGGTCGCGTCTCTCGCCGGAGCGT
>JBOGXG010000181.1:0-10920 GCA_050694195.1 Actinomycetota bacterium
GATCTAGGTAGCGGGCATCCTCGTCGTTGACGTAGACGTTGACGTATCTATGGAGCTCGCCGCCATCCGTCATCACCTGCTCCCGAAAGCCGGGGAAACGGTCTCCGAGTTGCTCGATCAGGTCGGCCACGGTTCCCGGCTGGACCTCGGCCACCGCCTGGTTCCCGGTGAACTTCCGGAACACCGTCGGTATGCGCACTTCGACGGCCACTCTTCCTCCTTAGATCTTCCGAACCTCTCGCCTATCCCGACCTGATGGGGCGTGATCCGCGAGGAGTTCAAGCCGCTTGTGGATGGCGCTACGTACATCGTAGTCAACGCGGAGGCCTAGGGGCGCCTTCCCCGGCCCTGCCGGGTCTGCGGTCGGCTGCGGCGCGGGCTACACGGGGTCGATGACGACCGGGATCTCCGTGACCTCGCCGGTCTCGTCCGTCCAGTTCTCCTTGACGATCCGGTAAGCGCGGATGGAGGGGGATTCGTTCATGAGGGAAACGATCAGATAGGGAACGTCTTCGCTGGCGCGCTTTACATCGGTCGGTGACGGATAGGCCTCGGTCCGAGTGTGTGAATGGAACACTCCGCCGAGCTCCCACGAGTTCTCGTCAAGCGTCTTGTAAACGGCGAACTGCTCCTTCGGATCGAGCGAATAGCGCAGCGGACTGGCCGATGCGTTGACCATCTTGAACACCTTGACGATCGAGCCCTCTTTCGCAGCGAGGATGCCGCAGGCTTCGTTCGGCCGGCCCTCGACGGAGTGCGAAATCATCTCGTGTGCGATGTCCGCGCTTAGGCGCAGCTCTTCCCTCACGATGACGCCACCTCTATCCTCCCGCCGCCTTTTCGGATCTGCCCGATGCGCGCGGCGGCGATGTTGCGCCCCCGCAGAAGATCGAGGAGCTTAGCCGCATCGGTCGGGTGCACGGCGATGAGCAGACCCCCCGACGTCTGCGCATCGAACAGCACCTCCATCACCGCCGGATCGGATCCGGGTGCGTCAACGCGATCGTTGGTCGCGATGCGGTTCCGTTTCGTTCCGCCCGGCGCGACCCCGGCGGCGGCGAGTTCCACCGCCTGAGGCAGGAAGGGGATCGCATCGATGTCGAGTGTTGCATCGAGGCCATCCCCGAGCATCTCCAGTAGATGGCCCACCAAGCCGAAGCCGGTGACGTCGGTCGCCGCGTCGACCCCGACCTCGAGCATCGCCTCAGATGCATCGCGATTCAACGACGTCATCGAGGCGATCGCCGCGTCGATAGCCTCCGGATGAGCCTTGCCCTCCTTGATCGCGCTGGAAACGATCCCCGTCCCGAGAGGTTTCGTGAGCAGCAACACCGCGCCGGGCCGGGCACCGGTCGTTCTGACGATCCTGTCGGGATGCACGATCCCGGTCACGGCCAAGCCGAACTTCGGCTCGGGATCATCGACGGAGTGACCTCCCACGACCGCTACTCCGGCGGCACGACAGATCTCGCTGCCTCCCTCCAGAACGGAGCCCAGCACCTCGAAGGGAAGCGTCCGCGGCCACCCCACGATGTTCAGGGCGATGCGGGGCGTCCCACCCATCGCATAGACATCCGACAGCGCGTTAGCGGCCGCGATCCGACCCCACGACGCGGCGTCGTCCACGATCGGAGTGAAGAAGTCCACGGTCTGGAGCAGCGCCACCGTGTCGGAGATGCGATATGCCGCCGCGTCGTCGGGCGTCTCCAGGCCTATGAGAAGAGCGGGGTCGGCCGCGGGACTCTGAACGTGGCGCAGGACCTGCGCCAACTCGTCGATGCCGAGCTTGCAAGCTCAGCCGCCGCCGTGGGAATAGGCGGTCAGCCTGATCTCGTCCCGCATCTCTCACCTCCTCCCGAACCATTGGTCGGGTCGAGGTTAGCCGCCTAGCGCGAAGCCGCGAGGCGGAAGTACTCGACGCGGTTGACCTCCCAAACCACATCGTCGCCGAACGCATCGATCATCGCCCCGATCTGGCTCTCCTGAGCCAGCAAGGAGCGCGTCTTCAGCTCCATCAGGTCGACCGAGAGATCGAAAGCGATCGCGAGGTCGTGGTGTGGAGTGATCGGAGGGTCGGCATCCTCCTCCATCAAGATGTGGCGGCTCAGCATGAGAGGGAGGAAGCGGTCGGCCCACTCCTGAGTTTTCGTCGCATAGAGCAAGCGGCTTCCCTCAGGTGCGGCCCTCTCGAACGCCAACGTCGTCCATCTCGATACCGCCATGTGATCCTGATGGGCCGTCATCCCGTCGGGACCGAAGGTCAAAACCTGCTGCGGCCGGATCTCCTCGACGATGTCGACGAGCTTCGCCACGGCGTCCTCGTCGTCGACGAGATGACAGCCACCGTCGGGGTAATCGAGCCACCTGTGTTCGGTGACGCCGAGGATGCGAAGAGACTCTTTCAACTCCAGCTCACGTATCTCGACGAGCCTCTCGGGAGGCCATCTCCCTGGGTCCTGAACTCCGAGCTCGCCGCGAGTGGCCGTAACGCAGGTCACCTTTTCCCCGCGGTTCACCGCGTGCGCCATCAGTCCGGCGGAGAGGAACGTCTCGTCATCCGGATGAGCCCATATGCCGAGGATGGGGCCGGCGAGGTCCATCCGCCGTTTGTACACCACGCCGGTCCTCTGTGGAACTGATCCTCAGAAGCGATCCTTCAGCGCCTCCACCGAGTCCACGTAACTCCTCTGATATCCCTTCAGCCGCTCCCCGACGTTCCCGGGACCCGAGTAGTAAGCGGCGAGTCCCTTGCGCTCGTCGCCCTGACCATCGATGACGTGATCGAGGTACGTCACGCCCAGTTGGATGTTGTCCTCCGTCTCGCGCACGTTGAGGTCTCCGGTGCCGAGCACTTCGTTGACGTAGTCCGCGGTGGTGGGCATCACCTGCATGACGCCGATCGCTCCCGCCGACGACTTCGCCTTCTGCCTCCATCCGCTCTCCTGCCAGGCGACCGCTTTGACGAGGGAGCCGTCGAGGCCGCGTGCCGCCGCGTGGCTCTCGAGCAACGTCTCTACATCACCCGACGTCGTCGAGGCCGCTGCGCCGGCGGGCGCGCCCGGAACCCGCAGCCGTTGCCCGATGACGATCATGTTGGGATCTGCCAGTCGATTGACACGTGCGAGCGAGTCGATCGATGTGCCGTAGCGGGACGCGATCGATGAAAGGGTCTCGCCTGCGGTCACCTCGTGAGTGCGGACGGACGAGGTTGCTCCTCCAGGCACTCGCAGGCGTGCCCCTGCAAGGATCATGTTCGGGTTGCCGATGCCGTTGGCACGGGCTAGGGCGTCGGCGTTCGTACCGTAACGTGCGGCTATCCCCGACAGCGTCTCTCCTGGGGCAACCGTATGGGTCCCCGCCGCCGCGGGTCCGCCCGACATGAGGATCGCGGTGGCCGTACCGGCCACCGCGGGCCGGGCCAGTGGATTCGGGCTGGGCGCGAGGTGGCGCCCCTTGTATCGCCTGAAGCGCAAGGTTTTTCCTCCCGATAGCTGACAATAGCCACATAAGCCTCACAAACCACAGGCGTGACATTCAACCAACACAAGCTGAGAGCCTCGGGCGCGACCGCTGCGCGAACGAACTCGGCGCGGGTCTTGGGCGAGGAGGGGGCCTGCTAAGGAGTGGTTCGGAACGCCCTGGGGACCCTCCGCAAGCCGTACTCCGCGGCACTGGCGCAGTACGTGTCGACCTGCCGCTGGTAGGCGTAGGCGATCACCTTGACGGGGCCGGTGCCGAAGCGATGCCTCGGGATCTTGACGGCGAGATCCACCTGGCCCCTGGCGTCGGTGTCGTCCCAGCCCAGCCCGACCCGCTTCCCCTGCCCTTGGAGCATGACGGCGGCCAGGGCGCCGGAGACCCGGTCCTCGGTCTGCTTACGGGTCACCGTGAGTCTGATCTTCGCCTCGTCGCCGAGCCGATAGACATCGTCCTGTACGGCGACCCTGATCCGGAAGGTCCTCACCTGCACGGTGTCGCTGTTGCACGCCGCGGGCGTGGCGACCGCGCTCGACGCGGTGAGAAGACCGCCGAGAAGGGTCGCGATCATCGAGATGCCGCCTAGCCTGCGCATCGTTCCCCCTGTCTTGTCCCACTCTGAAAGTACCACTTTCGGGATGAAGGGGACGGTCGACGTGGCTCTGCTTTAGCCCGGATCAGTTGGGCCGGCGCATCTGAGTGAGCCAGTAGGCCGCGGGCTGAGGACCGGCCGTGTCGAATCGAGCATTGACGAGCACCAGCCTGTCCCCCGAGCGCGCCAGGGTGGTGGGGACGTCGAAGGAATCGTCGGTGAACTCGCCCACGATCTCGCCGGATCCCAGATCGGGTGTCAGCTGAACGAGCACGAGGAGATTTAGACGGTTCCGCACGACCCACAGAGCGCCGTTCGCCTCGAGGAGGATCCCGTCGCCCTGCGTCACCGTCGCCCCTCCGAGATCGATCATCTCGGTCGCTCCCGTATCCGGGTCCGCCGTGAAGAGCTCTCCCTCGTTGCTCTGCACGAGGACGAGGGTCTCGCCGTTCGGCGTCGCGTCGATCCCGTTCACGTTGAAGCCCTCGGAGTACTCGAGTTCACCGGTAAGGGGGAGAGCTTCGGGTGTTCCGACTTGCCCTCGGCCCTCGATCGGAACCTTGTAGAGGAACGGATTCACCGAATCCGTGAAGTAAGCAGCATCGTTCGTCGCCACGACGTCGTTTATGAAGCTCGAACCGGAAGCGAGTTGGAACGCGGCGATCTCGGCGCCCGTTCGTGCGTCGCCCCCTAGCTCGGAAAGCTTACCGACGAGGATAGGACAAAAGGTCTTTAACGGACGCCCTGCGAGGGGCGTCCCCTGATTAGGCGCTCAGACTCGCGTTCAGAGTGATGTCGACCGCCGCGAGGGCCTTCGAAACGGGACACGATCCCTTCGCGGTTTCGGCCGCGCTCAGGAAGTCCTCCTTGGAGATCCCCGGCACGACGCCTGCAACATCCAGATGGATACCCGTGATCCCGACGCCGGCCTGGAAGCCCACCGTTGCCCCAACCTCCAGCCGCTCCGGGGGGTTGCCGGCTTTGGCGAGGCCACCCGACAGCGCCATCGAGAAACACGACGCGTGGGCCGCGGCGATGAGCTCCTCGGGGCTCGTTCGTCCCTCCGGCTCCTCGGCCCTCGACGCCCACGTAACCTCCAGGTCGCTGATCACGCCGCTCGACTCGAACGTCACGGCCCCCCTGCCGTCGGCGAGCCCACCCTCCCACACGCAACTCGATCTGCGCTCGGTTGCCATAGCGCCTCCTCTCAAGAAACTGATCGTCGACGCCAACCTAATCCAGTGGGCGGCGAAGGCTTCACGGTGCGGTGCGGTCAACCACCGTCGCCCTGTACCGCTTCGAGCCCTGTGGTCCTGAGCCCGGATGAGCTCTATATGGAGATCAGCTTGCGTGACGTCTCAGATGCTCGTCGAGCTTGGCCGCCAACTCGTAGATCTGGGCTCCGAGCTGTCTGCCCTGATCCTCGACGCGAGCGGTAAGGCCGTCGATGCGACCCGAGAGCCCGTCGATGCGGGAGTCGAGACGCGCCCCCAGGGAATCGATCCGGTTCCCTATGTAGAAGAGCGACCCCACGAGGGTTGCGGCCAGGAGACCGATGGCCGTCCAAGCTTGAGCTTCCATGACCACGAAATTATCAGGAGACCTGCGACAGAAAAGAAGTGGGAGCCGAGCGCCGCGTCCGAAAGCGCTTAAACCCACTAGCGCCAAGTGTCGCGACCTGCAAGAGTTTCAAGCGAAACGTTTCGTTTCACGGAACAGGAGGATTCGATGAAGAAGCGACTGATCCTTGGCGTTCTTCTTGTCGTCGCCACGGTACTCATTATGGCCCCAATAGGCCTCGCGGATCCGAACCTCACGAACGTTTCGCCGCATCGGCACTGGATAAGCACACCGGCTGGTCTCGTCCAAGTCGGGCCTCGCGTGTGCGATAAACCGAGCCTTCAGAACGCCTTCAATCAGTTCCACAACAATCTGCACGTCGCAACGGCCGGCTCGATCGGTCCGGCCGCCCCAGGCCTCCACAACTCGAAGGGCGCCGAAATTACGGCCACGGGCTGTTAGCTCCGCCAACCGGCACACGATCAAACACGAGAGGGCGGGTTCAAACCGCCTTTCTCGCCGCGTCCTGGAGAAGCCTTTCCAAATTTCGGCCGGAAGAAGCGAGAACAACGCCGCGAGGGTCCAAAGCCTGCCCTTGGACGGAATCCTCTACTGACCGCGACTCCGAAGGGCTGACGCGATGGCCTCCCTGATCGCCCATCGCGCGAAGGTCTCGAATTTGTGCTCCGAGCCGGGGTCGAACCCCTCTACCGCTCGAATCAGTCCGAGATTGCCTTCTTGGATGAGGTCGAGAAGATGGCGCCCCGTCGATTCATAACGCCGCGCTAGTTCAACGACCAGCCGCAGATTCGTTTGGATCACTCGACGCTTGGCGGACGCAGCTCCGACGCTTCCTTCCCACACGACATGAAGGAGATCGCGTTGGTCCTTCTCCGCCAGGCGTGGATAACCGTCCACCTCTTCCAAGTACTTATGGAGATAGTCCTCCGGACCTTCCGCATCCCCACCTAACGTCGCCATCAGACCAGTTTGCCTCCCAGGCGAGGGCGCAGCCGACGCAGAGGAACGATCTGGCGCGGCCCGCCGTGGCGCGTGACGGATGGTCGGTTGAACAGCGATTTCTCAGGAAGGAGCCCCCCACCAGGTCAGCTGCCATACCCTCGTCGCCCCCTCGGATAGCGAACAACCCGCTTCAGCGCAGGCCCGCACCTCGAAGACATCCATCCCGGGATGCCGCTGGCGTAGATGCGCCCTCGGTACCAGTAGGCCGACCAGTAATCGACCCCATTGCCTTGGAAGTGCGCGACCTCCTTCAGCGTCGTCGGGTCGGTGAGATCGAGCACGTTCATGCCTCCCTGATACCAGGACGACACGAGAAATCGGGTGCCGGGAACGAAGTTGAAGTTGTGAGCAGTGCACACCGTGGGGCGCTCCCGGTGGAGGCCGAAGTAACCGACAGGCGTGGGAACGGCGGGATCGCGGATGTCGTAGATCCATATCGCCCCGGCGGGAAAGAAGCGCCCGCACAGGCTCTGAATCCCTCGTCTCCCACCACGAGGTACCGCCCGTCCGGCGTGGCCGCCACCGAGTGGTGAAAGAGGATCAAACGAGTTGACGATCCGGCCGATCACCACGGGCTTCAAGACGACACCCAGGGCAAGGGCTGTCCGGCGAATCTGTCGGCATTCTCGACCACCAGGATCGGATCGATCAGCGCAAACGGACGCTTCGTCTCGTTCAACTCCTGTGCTACCAACCTGATCGAAAGAGACATGAACGATGCCCACGATGTCTTCGTGCACGATCGGGCGGTGACCTCGGCATCGGCGCGCTGTCGGATCGCAGCGTCACGGTCCTCGCAACCCCCAGATTGACTCACCGCGGCCTCGCCCCAGTGAGCGATCCCGTCGACGTCTTGGTGGCCGGCCTGAATCGTGTGCAGAGATCATCGGGCGCACAGACCCCAGTTTCAGATCTCTACCTGAAGATCGACGGTTACTTGATGGCCATGCGATCAAGAATCCTCGTCGCGCCCGTCATGTACGAACCCAGCCCTGAGAACGCCTCGACGTTCTCAAGCTCGCCCCCGTCTTCGAGGCCGATCTCTTCGAGCTGCAGTGAGAACACGACGCGCATCCCAGTAGTGCCGTAGCCGCCCCTTACGTCCGCAACCTTCGTGCAGGTAGGTCTCGACCCGGTACAGTCGAAGAGCCCGAAGGCCCCATACCCGAGGGATGTGGCCCGGACCTCGTAGCTCTTTCTGCCGGTTTCGAAACGGAGTCCGTAGAAGATCGGTGACGCGCCTGGGATCACCTTTAGCATGTATTCCAGTTCGATCGCCGCGAACAGGTCCTCGTGCTGCGGACGGTAGGCCAGCGACGCGCCGTACAGGTTCGCGCCTTCACCTCTGAGCGTCCCGCCGACGTCATCCGTCGCATCGAGGGCGATCACGTATCTGGTAAGGGAGAACTCCGGCACGCCTAACAAGGACAGTCGCTCGCCCCCAGCGAGGGCCCGACCCGCACCGACATCCGGGCCCAGGTCGCGGCGGTAGGTATTGCCCACGTATTGGGTCCGTCCGGCCGCCTCGGAGCTGTTGAAGAGAGCGTAGCGACCGGTGGCGCTGACCGGACCGTTCAACGCCCCTGGAACAACGGGAGCACCACCATTGTCGCGGTCCAAGATGTCAACATCCCCGTCACGCCGATCGTAGATGAAGGCGTGCTGGTGCGTCGACGTTCCTTCGTTGTCATCTATGTCGCTGGAGAGATTCGTGGCGGGGCCGTGGAAAGTCACATAGCGCCCTGTGGAGTTCACGAGCGGCTCCCAGAAACCCTCCCCTTTGATCTGGGCACCTGTACGGTCTTCCGTGCGGAATGCCTCCTCACCACTGGAAGAAACGTTGACCCGCTCGGTTCGGTGCGTCTTCCGATCGTGGACGAAGATGTCTTTGCCGCTCAAGGCGAACGGGACGAGGAAGTTGGTGTCATTAGGGATCAGGTTCGGGTAGGCCGACTGAAAGGTTACGTAGCGACCATCGCTCGAGATCGAGGGGAAATCGGTGAAGCCGGTGGCACTCGTGGTTCCGGGGACAGAGTCAAAGCCATCGACCGGGATCCCCTGACTGCCATCGCTCGAAACCGAGACGCGCGTCGTCTCGTTCTTCTTCACATCATGAACGAAGATATCCGGAGCTCCGTTGGTGTCTCCTTCGACGAGCGTCCCATCATTCGATTGGAAGGCTATGAAACGACCGTCGTCGCTGATGGACGTACCGGCCAGGGGATGCTCGTTGAATGAGGCATTCTCTGACTGCCTGCCGCCTGTGGCCACAGATGCTCTGATCGTCTTGTTCTCGTCGATGTCGTGCATGAACACGTCGAATACACCGTTGGTATCACCGGGTACGAATGCGCTTTCCGAGCTGGAGAACGCGACGTGACGCCCATCTGGGGAGATCGCGGGATACTTGGCTCCGTAGAGTGTTCCTACCTGATCTCCCCCCGTGGCGACAGACACCCGGATGGTCGACTTCTTCTTGATGTCGTGGACGAACACGTCCTGTGTGAGGTTGGTGTCTCCGGAAACTAGATTCGGGGCCCAGCTGGAGAAGGCGACGTAACGACCGTTAGCGCTGATCGATGGGGTTCGCGAAACATCCGTGGGCTCCCCCAGCTCAGGGTTGACTCCCACTGCCTGCGACCCGTCAGAAGCGACCGACACGCGAAGGGTCTTGCCCGTCTTCATATCGCGGACGAAGATGTCTTTCACCTTATTGGTATCGCCGGGAACGAGGTTGTCGGCGTAGCTCTCGAAGGCCACGTATCTTCCACTCGAGTTGATCGCGTTGACCTCATCGACGGAGCAGGGGAGTGTCGGGGGCCCGGGACACTCTGGCACCGCGCCGCGCGGACCTATGTCCACCTGGAGCGTCCTACCGGGTCGCGGGTAGGCGCCGCTCGTTGGGGCGGAAACACTCAGTAGTAGAAAGACTGCTGCAACCGCGCAAACCGAACGTCCCGCTACTCGTTGTATCTCTACGAGACCCCCCATGCTGTCCCCTATCTCTATCTCTCTGTCCGCTTAGGACTGGTTCCGAACGCGATTCCCCTGCGTGATCGGAAGCGATCACACGGGCCCTCGTTCCTCTCCTCATATGAAGGACAAACGGCTCCCTGAGGTCGCCAAAAGGTAGACGTGCCCTCGCCGACTTCACCCGGAATCCGGGGCCCTCGCGCGGCGGTGATCAGGAGGTGCTTGGGGGTAATCCCGGACGGTGGTATTCATGCCCGAACTGTGACTACCCTTCCGGATCAGTGAAGTACTGGTCCTCGTTCGACCCTGGTCGGTTCACGTTTCCCAGCACTACACCACGACGGCGCCACTCGACAACAGCCGCAGTTTCATCGCGCTGTGGTTGGGGTGTTAGCAGAACCAAGAGGCGGCCCTAGGCGCATCACGACCTCGTAGTTGTCAAGCCAGAGGCCAAATGACCAATCGTGTCCACGACGGAACTAGTCGCAAAATAGAAGCCCTGCCCGTAGGTCCCTCGTTCGAAAGGGGCAACTCCCTCGTAAAAGAGCTTGAATTGAGGTTCGCTACAGTGGAACCGCTCAACAGAGAAAGGTTTGATCCGCAAGCTCGTTAAAGAGCTCCAGGTTATGAGCCGCGATGAAATCATCCCCACATATCGAGTCCCAGCGCTGGTTCGCGCACCGGGACATCAAGTGGAGCTGGCGGGACGATGTGTGAACCGCATCAGCCTCTTTAAGACGCTGCAGCAGGGCTGATCTATCTCGTGATCGGGGGCACCTTGATGAAGGACGCCGGATTATCGTAGGAGATACCCGAGGGGTGTTGGAGATGCCCCCGACCTCCTCGTTTTTCGCTCATGGATCTACCGCCGCGCATCTTTGCCCCGCCTACCGCGCGCCTCTAACCGCGCTCGATCGAGCGTCTTGAGTACCCTGCTGTCGAAGGCTCCCAGCGCCGTGAACACCTTCAGCTCGGAGATAACCGAACCCCCTTCGAGGCCGAGAGCATGGAGTGGCAGCGAGAAGACGATGCGCTCGCCGGTGGTGCCGAAGCCGCCCCTGAGGTTTCCAACCTTGGTGCAGAGCAGCCCATCCGATGAGCAGTCGAACAACCCGAAGGATGCTGTCGTTTCGCCGTGAAGGCCGACCCCAGTGGAGGCAATCCTCACCTCGGAGGGCTCCCCGTCGATCTCAAATGACATCCCATAAACGAGTCCCGCGGTGGCCACAGCGAGTGCCGGAGTTCGCGGCATCGACTCGAGCTCGATGTCCGCGAATAGATCCTCATACTGAGGC
>JBOGXG010000182.1:0-8806 GCA_050694195.1 Actinomycetota bacterium
GTCTGACACAGCGGCGTCAGAACAACGGTTGATGCCAGAAGTCTCTGATCCCCTCCCACAGCGCGGGTAACCCCGTGCGTCCGTCGGGGCCGGCTTGGACCTCTACGGTGCGATCGAGGATCGTCTCCCATTCGACCTCCCCGACCTCGTTGTCGTAGCCCGCACCGACGATCGTCCAATCCTTCGGAACGCGGAGACGTAGGGAGACCTCGGCGTCGGACGCGAGCGGCTGCGGGATCATCGACAGCGAATACGAGTCATCCTCCGGCGGAAGGGTGTAAACGACCTCGATCGAGGAGCGCTCCCCCTGGGGGATCTCGACGTAGACCGCCACCGACAAGAGATCGCCCTGCTCCTCGGGACGATATTCAACGGGCTCGCCATCGAGTTCCACCTCCTCGAGACGAGCCGAGCCCGGGACGTAGATCTCCGAATAGTTGCGGAGCAAGCCGTAGGGCCGCCCGGCGGCGTAGCGCGACAGACCGTCGGGAACCGAGTTGTTGAACGTCACCCGGGTCGCGCACTCCGCGGCTCCGTCACCGTCGACCACGCAGCCGTGACGGATGCTCCGCTCGGTCCAATAGTCCAGCTTGCTCCCGAACGTGCCTCCCCCGCCGAAGTTGTGAACGGTCACGAGCATCGTGTCGCGCGTTTGCGGATCAAGTGATCCCGACACGCCGGCATCGGTGAGGGCGGCACTCTCCTCGTCATCGAACGATACGAACCGCAGATGCTGAGCGGCGAACGCCTCCCCAATGGACTCGAGCCCGCCGCGCCCGCCGAAACCTTCCCGGAGCCCCGTCTCGATCGCGTTCCGCCCGACTTCCAGGATCGCGGCGCGTCGGACCTTCTGGTTCGTGAAATCCTCGTACGCGTTGGAGAAGATCCAGGGCGCGAGCTCCTCGCTCGAAAGCGTGTAGTCGCGACCTGGGACCTCCACCTCGGCCCCCTCGGGCGTCAGAGCAGCGAGGCCGCGTGGATCAACCCCCAGGACCCCGTCGGTCTCCACCCCTGTTTGCTTCTCGAAAAGGCGAGCCGAAACCAGAGCTGCGTCGGGGAAATGCGGAGTCATCGCCGCGTTGTACCAAAGGGTCGTGTTCGCTGCATAGAGGCCGAACCTCTCTTCGTATTCCGGTGGCGCGGGAACGCTGAGACGTGGCTCTTGATCCAACTCCTCGCGGGTGTACAGCTCCCCCAACTCAACCCGTCCGTTATCGACCCTGAACGATCCCAGACCGGCCACTATCCCGCCCCCGCCGCGCAGCTCGGCGTTGTTCAACAGAAGGAGGAGATAGGTCCGCTCCGATCCGAGGCCGAGTAGATCGTCCGACAGCTCGATGATCCGGTCGACGGCGGATCCATCCTCCAGGAGGTCCAACACGCGACGGCGCAAGCCTTCGAGCGCGTCCCACAGAGGTGGTGCGAGCGCTCCGGATCGCGCCGGTCCGAGAACCTCCGCCAGCTCCTCCAGACGCGCGACCTCGCGAGTCAGCAGACCATCCAATCCGACGAGAGCCTCGACCCTTATCCTTCCGTCCTCGATGAACCCGTTCGCATCCAGCTCGTCGACCGCCGTCTGAAGGTCCAGCGCCGACTTCACAACGGGAAGGGCCTTGTCGGTGGTGTCCTCGACCGCGTCGAGGTTCGTGCCGAGGATCGGGATGAGGCCCAAGGCATCGACCAGGAAACCGTCGAGATCGCTCGCCGCCGCCTCGAGATGATCGCGCGCCTCGAGGACCTCCTCTCTGTCCAAGCCCTCCAGCGACCCCTCCAATGTGTCTCGGGCCGCGAGGAGATTCCTCACGACACTGCCGAGCACGAAGAGCGATAACAGCAGCAGGACGAGGCAGATGGATCCCAGGATGACGAGCACACGTTTTCTCAACCCGCTTACTCTAAAGGGGCTCCCGCAGGAACCTCTGGTGGGAGGGACGATCGATCAGGAGGACCGGAGATGGCGCACAGGCTGGAGAAGTCGGACGAGGAATGGCGCGAAGAACTGGATCCCGAGAGGTATGAGGTGATGCGCCGGGCAGCTACCGAGCCTCCGTTCACGGGCAAGTACGTTCATTCGAAAGAGGACGGGACCTACCGCTGCGGAGCCTGTGGCGCAGAGTTGTTCGCCTCGAACACCAAATTCGACTCGGGAAGCGGGTGGCCGAGCTTCACCGAACCCGCGCACACCGAGAACGTAGAGCTCCGCGAGGACACGAGCCACGGGATGGTGCGGACCGAGGTTCTGTGCGGCAACTGTGGCTCGCACCTCGGCCACGTTTTCGACGACGGACCGGGACCGACGGGACAGAGGTACTGCATCAATTCGGTCGCGCTCGAGCTAGACCAGAATCAGTCTGCTTGACGCCCATCCCGGCCCGGACGGCGGGAGGACCCAGCTGAAGATCCTCTACTGGCATGGCTATCTCCTGTCCGGGTCCGGCTCGAACGTCGTAACCGCGAACCTGGCGCGCACGTGGCGCGCCACCGGACACGACGTGCTCCTCCTCTGTCAGGAGCGGAACGCTGAGCACTTCGACTTCGTCGACGCCGAAGGTGACTTCGATCGGTCGAACGCGACCTTCGAGACGCGTCCCACGGGGGCCGCGCCGGCAGACGGGCGGTTCCGCCTGGCACGGCCCAGCATCGGCTCGCTCCTGCCGGTCTACGTATACGACGCGTACGAGGGATTCGTGGTCAAACGCTTCATCGAGCTGTCGACCAAAGAGCTGGACTCGTACGTGGATCCGAACGTCGCCGCCCTAGAAAGCGCGATCGCAGAACACCGGCCGGACGCGATCTTCGTCAACCACGAAGTGATGGGGCCTTACATCGCGAAGCGCGCGGGGGCCACCTACGTGGTGATGATCCATGGTTCCGCACTCGAATACGTCGTCGGCGTGGACCCTCGTTTCGTCCCCTATGCAGAGGCCGGATTGGGGGCGGCCCGCGCCGTTATCGGTGGCAGTCGCTACATGATCGAGCGAGCGGCCGCGGTGGTTCCGGGATGGACGGAGCGCGGCGTCGTCGTCAACCCTGGGTGCGATGTGGAGCTCTTCGCGCCGACGGGTCGCGCCGATCAGCTTCCCATCGCCGGTTTCGTCGGGAAGCTGATCGCGGCGAAGGGGCCCCAAGATCTGGTCACGGCTCTGGGGCATACCAAGACGCCCGAGCTGAGGAGCGTCTTCGTTGGTTACGGGGGCTTCCAGGCAGAGCTCCGCCACCTCGCGGTCGCTCTCCAGGCCGGAGACGTCGCAGGGGCGCTCGAGATCGCTCGAGTCGGAGAAGGGGCCCCGCTTCCCGCCGTCGGACGCTTCCTCGAGGATCTCCTCAACGGACCCGAGGACGCCCGCACGGCCTATCTCGAGCGGATCCGGAGCGTTCCCATCGAGTTCACCGGTCGTCTCGAGCACGGCCCCCTCTCGGCCGCGCTCCCCCGTTGGGACGTTCTCGTCGTTCCCTCCGTCGTCCCGGAGGCCTTCGGCATGGTGGCGGCGGAGGCGGCGGCATCGGGGGTGTTGCCGATCGTTCCCGCTCACTCGGGGATCGGTGAGGCCGGGGCCGCGGTCGAGAAGGCGATCGGGCGCCCAGGGCTCCTCACATACGACCCGTCGAGTCCGATAGAAGGGATCGCCGAAGCCATCGATCGGGTGCTCGCCATCCCCTCCGAGACCCGCCGGGAGATGGGACTGGCTGCGGCGGAGCTCGCCCGCGACACGTGGTCGTGGGAACGCGTCGGGGAACGGCTCCTCGAGGTGGCGTCGAGCCCGAACTAGTCGGTTCGTTGCGGCGGGCCCCAGTGCTGTACTCCGCCCGATGAGTACTTGGTCAACCGACAGGACTCGCACTGCCAGCGCGACCCGAAGCCCTCCATCATCACCTCGACCATCGGCTTCCCGCACTCAGGGCAGGGGTTCCTCGACACCACCTTCACCTCTTGGCGCGAACCCTCCGGCCGACCGAACGGGACCGACCATCGGAAGAACTCGCCGGAATCCGTCTCGAGTCCCCTAAGGCAGGAGCCGCACTGCCATATCCTCCCAATCTCGGGAAGTTCGACGTACGACATCAGGGCCCGGCAGCGTTGACACATCCGTTGGCTCTCGGCAACCATCCGCGAATAGTGCCATGGGCGCCGAGTAGACGCGCCCTCTTCACCCTCTAATATGCCTCCGTGCTCTGGGGCTTCTCGATCCTCTACTGGGCGTTCTTCTGCCTCAGCCTTCCGCTGGGCTTCGCCGGCGCTCTGCTCGTCTACCTCGTGACCTTCCCGTTCGATCGTCATCAACGGGCGCTCCACAGGTACACCTGCGCGTGGGGGATGTTCTACATCGCTGCCAATCCCATCTGGTCGGTGCGAGTGACGGGCCGGGACAAGATCCTTCGGCGAGGCGCCGCGGTCATCGTCGCCAATCACGCCTCCTTGATCGACATCCTCGTTCTGTTCGGTCTCTACCGACAGTTCAAGTGGGTATCGAAAGCGTCCAATTTCAAGCTCCCGATCATCGGTTGGTTGATGAGGCTGAACCGTTACGTGCATCTGGTCCGGGGGGACCGGGCCTCCGTGATCGCGATGATGAACCGCTGTCGGGAACTGCTCGGTCAAAGGATCCCCGTCTTGATCTTCCCCGAGGGCACACGTTCGGCGACGAAGGGACTTCAAGGTTTCAAGGATGGAGCCTTCACGCTTGCGATGGAGAGCGGCGCTCCGGTGATACCGATCGCTGTCCACGGCACGGGTGAGGCGTTACCGAAACACGGGTTGATACTCCGCCGGCGCATGGACGCGCACGTCGAGGTGCTGGATCCGATCGATCCGGCGCGTTTCGGTTCCGTGCAAGAGTTGCGAGACGCGACCCATCGAGCGCTTTCGGCCGCCCTCGGGTTCGAGGAGGTCGCTGCCGAGCCGGCCCGGGAACTCCGGGCCCTCTGATAAGCCGACCTACCTTCACAATCTCCCGCCGATGAAGGAACCTGACCCGCGTGATGCTCGCATGACGCTCTCCCACGGAACCGACGAGAAGCCGCTCGAACCCACGGCGGCGCGGGCCCGGCAGGGACTGACCGACGCCGAGGTGGCGGCGCGGGTGGCGGAGGGCCACGTCAACGTATCGGCGACGAGGTCCAGCCGCTCGGCCCTCGACATCGTCCGGGCGAACGTGTTCACGCGTTTCAATGCGCTGCTCGGCGCCCTCTCCGTTCTCGCGTTGCTCATCGGCCCCCCTCAGGACGCGCTGTTCGGTCTGGTGGTCATCGCCAACAGCCTCATCGGGATCATCCAGGAGCTCCGCGCCAAGCGAGTCCTCGATCGCTTCAGGGTCCTTAGCAGCCCCACCGCGCGGGTGATCCGCGACGGTCTGGTGCGCGAGATCTCGATCCAAGAGGTGGTACTCGACGACGTGCTGGAGATCGGAGCCGGCGATCAGATCGTCGTAGACGGTGAGGTACTCCAGGCTCGAGGGCTCGAGATCGACGAATCCCTCCTCACCGGAGAGTCGGATCCGGTCGCCAAGGAGGAGTCGGACCGCCTCCTTTCGGGAAGCTTCGTCGTGGCCGGGAGCGGGCGCTTCGTCGCGACCGCCGTCGGAAGAAACTCGTACGCAGCGGGGCTCGCGTCGGCCGCGCAGGAGTTCTCACTCGTCACGTCCGAGATCCAGGGTGGGATCAACAACATCCTGCGGTGGGTCACGTGGGCGCTGGTACCGACGGCGATCCTTCTCTTCGCGAGCCAGATGAGTCAAGGCACCGAGAGCGCGATCAGCGGCGCCATCGCCGGCGTCGTGGCGCTGGTTCCGGAGGGCCTCGTGCTCCTCACGAGCATCACGTTCGCGGTGGGAGTCGTCCGGCTCGCATCGTTCCGGGTCCTCGTGCAGCAGTTGCCGGCCATCGAGGTGCTCGCGCGCATAGACGTCATCTGCCTCGACAAGACGGGGACGATCACAGAGGGAGCGCGCGGGCTCACTCTCTCGGAGGTCGAGGCATTGACCCCCAACGCACGGCCCGCGCTCGGCGCGCTGGCGGCCTCGGATCCCCGTCCGAACGCCACGGTCCACGCGATCGCAGCGGCCGTCGACGCGCCGGAGGGATGGATCGCGGGCACGTCGGTCCCCTTCTCCTCGGCACGGCGATGGAGCGGCGCCGACTTCGGGAGTCACGGACGCTGGGTGCTGGGAGCACCGGAGGTGATCCTCGCCGGCTCCGACGGCGAACTCGCCGCCAGGGTCGGCGCCCACGCCGACCAGGGGCGTCGTGTCGTCCTGCTGGCTCACGTGCGCGGGTCGCTCGACGCGGAGGGGCTCGACCCCGGCGGGCTGGAGCCGGCCGCGCTGGTCGTGCTCGAGGACAAGGTGCGGGAGGAAGCCCCCGACACCGTCCGCTATTTCAAGGAGCAGGGGGTCGATGTGAAGGTCTTCTCCGGCGACCACCCGAAGACGGTGGGGGCGGTCGTGGCGCGCGCGGGCGTAACTCCCGGCCCCGGCGCGGTCGACGCGTCCCGGCTGCCGGAGGACGACGCCGAGCTCGGACGGCTGCTGGCCGATGCGAACGTGTTCGGTCGGGTCGCTCCGGAACAGAAGTTGCGCTTGGTCGATGCGCTGAAGAACAACGGACGCGTCGTCGCCATGGTGGGAGATGGTGTTAACGACGTTCCCGCGCTGAAGAGCGCCGACATCGGTGTGGCTCTCGGCTCGGGAACGCAGGCCGCGCGCGCGGTGGCGGAACTCGTGCTGCTGAACGACTCGTTCGCCGGACTGCCTCACGTCGTACGCGAGGGCAGACGGGCGATGGCGAACGTCGAGCGCGTCGCGAACCTATTCGTCACCAAGACCGTTTACGCGATGCTCCTCGCACTGGCGATAGGCGTCGCGGGGATGGCTTTCCCCTTCCTGCCGCGTCACCTGACGCTCATCGGCGCCGTCACGATCGGGATACCTAGCTTCTTCCTCGCCCTTGCTCCGGGGGCGCCTCGAGCCCGCCCTGGTTTCGTCAAACGGGTCTTGCGTTTCGCGGTCCCGGCCGGGACTTGGGCGGCGATCGCGACGTTCTCGGCGTACGCGCTGGCGCGTCTGGAGCCCGACGTCAGCCTCGTGGAAGCGCGCACCACGGCAACGCTCGCGCTCGTCACCGTAGGTATCGCACTTCTCATCCGATTGAGTCAGCCATTGACGCGTCCACGGCGACTGCTCGTGGCAGCGATGATCGCCGGGGTGACCGCGGCGCTGGTCGTCCCTCCGCTGAGCGAGTTCTTCGCCCTGAACGTGCCGCCCGCCATCGTGGTGCTGGCTGCGACGGGGGCCGCGGCCATCGCGATGTGGGGGCTCGAACTCGTCGCGTTCATCTCGCACAACTTCCCGCAACAGTTCGCGCGCGAGGACGAGTCGACCGCCGAATCTCTCGCTGCGGAGATCCGTCAAGGTGAGGACGAGAGGACGGCCTTCGTCGCGCGCACCGGCACCATCGGCGATGACGGCATCGAAATGACGACGGCCACGATCGCTGCTCTCGCCAACACCGAGGGGGGCATGGTCTACGTCGGAGTAGACGCGGGCGGGACGATCGTCGGACTCGGTGGCGATGTTCACACGGTTCCGGAGGATCGCGAGGTCGTGGAACGGGGTCTCCGTAATAGCGTCGTGGAGCGCTTGGGTGCCGAGTTCGCGGGATACATGGACGTGAGGTTCCCCGAGGTCAACGGGATCCGGATCTGCACCGTAGAGGTCAAGACGGCGAAGCAGCCCGCCTACGTGAAGGATGGCGAGTCGTCCATCCTTTTCGTGAGGGAGGGACGTGAAACCAAAGCGCTTCCAGTCGATGAGGCCATCGGTTATGTCGCGGGTCGATGGCCGACCTCCCATCGCCCCGGCATCCTCGACATCCTCCTCGGACGGGGGCGGTCGGGGTCCTGAGCGGACGGCACGTCGATGCGTCAGGATGACTCCATGCAGAGCGTAGTCATCACCGGTGCCTCGACGGGGATCGGTGCCGCGTGTGCACTAAGGCTGGCCCGGGAAGGCTGGCAGGTCTTCGCCGGCGTGCGTAAGGAGGAGGACGGCCGGGACCTGGAGCAGGCCGCGGTTGGGGACCTCACCCCCGTCCGTATCGACGTCACCGATGATCAGTCGATAGAAGGCGCGCGGAAACTCGTGGAGGACGCCACCGGGGGCCACGGGCTGCACGGCCTCGTCAACAACGCCGGGATCACGGTTCAAGGAGCGCTGGAGTATCTCGCCGTCGACGACCTACGCCGGCAGTTCGACGTGAACGTGACGGGTCAGATCGCGGTGACCCAGGCCTTCCTCCCAAGCATCCGCGCGGCGGGCGGACGCATCGTCTTCATGAGTTCCATCGCCGGACGCGCTCCGGCCCTGCCGTTCCTGGGACCATACGCGGCCTCCAAGAAAGCGATCGAGGCTCTGGCCGACTCCCTGCGGATCGAACTCCTCGCCTGGGGGATCGAGGTATCCATCGTGGAACCGGGCAGCATCGCGACGCCGATCTGGGAGAAGGGAGACGAGACCTTCGACGACCTCGTCGATTCCCTCCCCGCCGAAGGACGCGAGCGTTACGGCGTTGCAATGGACAGAGCGCGCAAGCTCGCGATGCAGACGGGCGAGCGCGGCATCCCAGCCGACGAGGTTGCCAAACGTGTGGAGCACGCGCTCACATCGAAGAAGCCGCGGACGAGGTACCTCGTGGGGAAAGACGCACGCGCTCGTGCTCTGCTCGAGAACCCACTTCCCGATCGCGTCCGAGATCGCATCGTCGGGCGCGTCCTCGGGCTGAAAGAGAGGCCCTAGGCGAAGAGGCCGAACGC
>JBOGXG010000183.1:0-2383 GCA_050694195.1 Actinomycetota bacterium
CCGTGACCCCTTAGCTCATCGACCGACCGGCGCGCAATCTCCAGCAACCCGGCGATCTCATGCACGCCCATAAGGTCCTCGGTCACGACTGCACCTCGTCCTTGTCATGTGACAGGAGCAGTGCTGCTTGCCATATGAGCTGCGACCAGGTTCGCGAGCTCACCGCCCGGATCCCCCAGCGCGCGGCACGCGGATAATCCGGGGACACGGGCGTTGATGATCACGAAATCTCTTGTGTGACTCGCATCACAGTTCAAGCCTTGTTGGATGACTATCCTAGGTGACCCGGGCGGTGCTGGAACACCCCCGGGCCTGGCCAGTCCCTACGAAGGAGGAACTGACATGTGTGATCGTACGAACGATTCGCCTGCCGCGCCGACCAACGTGGTACGCGCCCGCCGCTTCGAGCTGGTCGACGACTCCGGGCAGGTGCGGGCGGTCCTCGGCGACCTCGCCACCGACCCCGACGCATACTGGCCGGGCCTCACCCTGCGCAGCGCTTCCGTGCGCGACCGGGTATGGCTCATGGTCCACAACCTCGGAGTTGAGCTCGCCTTCGACCTGGGCGGCAATATCGTCGCCGTCCTGGGGGTCCTCGATCCGGGGACCGAGACCCCCGTCCCCGGGGTGAGCCTCACTGTCTGCAACGCGGATGGCGTCCCGGTCTTCGGCTGGCACGTCAACGCCGAGGGCAATGTGGAGTTCCTCGGTCCGACTTCCTGAAGGCGAGCTTGCCGGATCGCGGGGGGTTACCCGGCGGCCGCCGCGGGGGCCGGGGATGTGGCCCGACCCCTGAAACGTGATCGGGTATGGAGGACATATGGGGTCGTAGGCCTACGGAGGAGGCGACCCTGAAACCCGACCCGAAGCGGGAAATCGAGGCCCTGTACAGGGCGCACGCCGATCGGATACTTCGCTACGCCCAACGGAGGGTCTCGGCGGCTGACGCTGACGAGGTCGTTGCGCAGACCTTCCTTGTGGCGTGGCGACGGCTCGACGACGTCCCTAGTGATCCACTTCCTTGGTTGATCGGTATCGCCCGCAATGCGATCCGCAACTTGGACCGCTCCGATAGGCGACGCTCCCGATTATCTGCACGAATCGCCACGACTCGGGCCTCCGAAGAAGAACCGACGAGTCGTGCGGAGCTTTCGGAGGAGATACATCTAGCGCTTCAATCTCTCTCGTCAGACGACCGTGAGCTTCTTCTCCTTATCGCGTGGGACGAACTCGATTACTCAGAAGCCGCCGCGGCGATGGGGTGGTCGAGAGCCAACTTCCGACTCAGGCTCCACCGCGCGCGCAAGCGCCTAAAGCAGCGACTAGAAGGCGATCAGCCCTTTTCCCAATCTGTCGCACACCGAGCAGCACCGGAGGAAGCCCGATGACAAAGACTAAAGACGAACTGCTCTTGCTCAAAGCACATAACCCGGTCCCGGAGCGACACGATTCGGAATGGCCGGACAGACCCGAGGGGCGCGCTCTATTCACCCGGATCGAGGCCGGGATCGCGCACCTGCAGCCGGTGAGAAAGCGGGCGCGGTGGTGGCGTCCCACCGTCACCATCCCTGTCATCGTCGTTCTTAGTGGCACAGCTTTGCTGTTCGCATCGGCGATTGCCGGCGACAAGGTCATATCCGTGTCGGCGGACGAGGCGCTGACCAACCCGTCCGCCGTCGAGCGGCAGCTTGCCGACGAAGGCATCGACGCGGACGTAAGAGCCGTGCCTGCAAAGGAAGCGCTCGTCGGAAAGTGGTTCCATCTCTACCTTGATCCACGAGCCGATATCGATGCCGAAACGTTCGCGCTTCTCAAGTCCTACGTCGGTGAGATCGACTATCGCTACGAGTCGGTGGCCGAACACTGCGGGGAAACAGGTGGTGCCTGCGAGCGCACATCAGTCCTGGAGATCCCCGGATCGCTCAAGGGCCCAATCACACTCGTCGTCGGACGCCCCGCGCACCCCGATGAAGATCACTGGGCGCGGAACATCGACTGGGGTAATGAACTCGCACCGAGCGGTGCGCTCTACTGCTTTGCCCTGGAAACGAAAAGTAGCGACGCAGCGCGCGACACGCTTCAAGCAGCCGGATACGAGGTCACCTTCAATTACGACCTTAAGGAGAGCAGTTCCTCTGTCGAGTCGGTCCCGGCCGATTCCGCAATCACCACCGCGACCTTCAAGGATGTCGATACGGTCGTCCTCAGCTTCGCCCCGATCAAAGGACGACCCGACTACCCGAGCGCCGAAGAGCAACGGTTGATGATGGGAACCCCGACCGAGCAAACCGGGCGTCCCGATTTCGGAAGCTGCTAATCATACGAGGTGAGAAGGACCGTTCCAGGACGACTTCGAACCCTCTGCGGTGGACTTGGCTACCTC
>JBOGXG010000184.1:0-1953 GCA_050694195.1 Actinomycetota bacterium
GAACCACACGGGTTCAGATGCGTAACGGTTGAATGGGAAGAGGATGTCCCCAGGCTGAAGAACGACCTGCCCATGCACACTTCCATCGTTCCCCGCGGCCGCGACCAGCGCGCTCGGGAAGTTGTCCCAACGCCCCCGCTGGTCCGTGAAGCCGTATTGGGCGAGTACCGAGTACTGGCCCAGTCGATAAGTAACGTCGGTGCCCCCATCGTTCGTGACGCGAAGCTCTCGTGCCGACTCCAAGAGCGACGCCGCTTCCAGCACCCTCTCCTTGCGAGCCTGGGACGGGAACAGCCGAACGATGGCGTCTACGCTCGCGATACAGGTGAGGATCCTCGTTCCGGAGGCTTGGACCGCGTGCTGCTCTCTCGTCCATAGCAGGTAGGCGAGGTCTATCAGTAGATCGCACTGCTTTAGTGCTTCGACGGCGGCAGGGCTATTCGCGAGGGGGTTGTTGGCACTGGACCGCCCGCCTCGCCTGAAACTGGGCGACGGCAGGTCCAGGCGGAAGGCTTCAGCCCCGTGCTCACCTGCGGCGGTGACGAACGCATCGGCGTAATCGTCCCGGGGACCTCCCGCCGTAAGGACCACAACGGACTCGTCTCGGGTAAGTCCGCAGAGGGCGAGCTCCTCTGCGAATAGCGCCACCAACTCTGGATACACGGGCGCCTCTTTCTTGAGGCCGAAGCAAAATGGTGTTTTAGACTTTAGGATACGGGCTACAAAGCGTCAACGCCGATCGGAGGCGACCATCATCGGCTCGAACCAGCGTTTGGATGATTGGACCTGGCATAAGGATCGGTTCGAGGAGACGCTGGGGCAGAAGCTTCCGGGGCGATTCACAGAGAAATGGCCGACCGATATCCGCTTGGCGGTCCTCTTCACCTTTGACACGCAGGGGGACATCGACGCTACGACGGCCGGCGCGCCGAATTCGATGTGGGCCCCTGGCAAGATCAACTACTGCGACCTCTCCATGCGTCGGTTCGACGTTGCGGAGGGGTTGGATCGCATCCTACGGATCCTTTCCAAGTACGAGGTCCGAGCGACGTTCCCTACATGCGGCCTGACGGCAGAGTGGTATCCGGACGCGGTCAAGAAAGTGCTGGAGCATGGTCACGAGGTCGCGGTCCATGGTTACCACCACATAGACCTCTTTCACTTGACAGCTGACGAGGAGAGATTTGAGATCGAAAGGGCGACCGAAGCGATCGGTAACGTCACGGGTGGACAACCAAATGGCTGGAGGTCACCCAAGTACTCAATAACGGACATCACTCTGGACCTTCTGAGAGATGCCGGATACCTATGGGATAGCGATCTGCACGATCAGGTGTTTCCGTACGTTCTCAGCAAGGGAAGCCGAGAGTTGGTTGAGATCCCGGCCGGACTCGATGACTGGAGTTTGTACCTGCAGCTGAGCGGCGGAGCTTCGCCTCAGATGGGTGGCACGCCCTATGGGACGACCGAGGGTGTCCTGAGCACTCTGATGGCCGAGTTCGACGTGCTGTACGAAGAGTCCGACGAGGAGCCAAGGGTCATGCAATTGTGTATGCATCCAAAGATCACAGGTCGTCCCTTCCGTGCAGCGGTGCTGGATCACCTGATCTCCTACATCAGGGTTCATGACGGTGTTCGCTTCATGACTTGCAGCGAGGTCGCCGCTTTCGCCTAGTCTTGATGCCTGACCGTCACTGACTAGGGATTCTGATCATCAGGATTCTTTTCCTCGATCAACGAGACGAGTTCGTCTCGTACGCGTCCGAGGTGTTCCGACAACCATCGCGCCGCAGCGTCCGCATCCTTAGTTCGCACGTAGTCCAAGAGCTGCGTGTGGTTGTCCTCACCTGACCTCTTGTGGATCACGCGCAGGCGAGCCCAGTACCGCCCGACATCCTCCCGGAGCCTCTCCAGGATGCTAACCAAGAGCGGTCGCGCATCCACGTCATAGAG
>JBOGXG010000185.1:0-1987 GCA_050694195.1 Actinomycetota bacterium
GATCCACACGCCTCCGATCCTCGAGAAGATCTGGGGCTACACGCCGACACATCACCAGCCGGCGGCGGTCACCGTCCATCACGACGCCGAGAACCAGAGCTGGATCCAGTGGCCGGTGGTCGAAACCGATCAGCCGATCCCCGAAGGAGACACGCCGTGCCCGCTGCAGGGCGGCTTCTTCTGCGCGCCCGGATCACCGCTGAACTAGAAAGAGTCGCGCCGCAGGTCGGCGTAGCGAATGGTTTCTTCCGCCGAGGGCGCGCCTACAGAGAGGCGCGGACGGCGAGCACGGGCGGGAGATGTCGCGCGACCGTCTCCCAGGTCGCTCCGCCGTCGGCCGAACCGAACACGTCTCCTGAGGTAGCGCCGAAGTAGAGGCCGAGGGCGGGTCCGGAGCCGTCGTCCCTGCAGAAGGCCTGCCTGAGGATGGTGAGGTAGGCGTCTTCCTGGGGGAGACCCTCGCCGCGCTCGTTCCACGTCGATCCCGCGTCGGTCGTCTCGAAGACGCGCACCTTGCCCTCCGTCGTGGTGCGATCCTCGGCCCCCGTGAGCGGGATCACGAACGCTCGGCGGCTGTCGGCTGGATCGACGACGAGCGGGAACCCGAAATCCGAGGGAAGACCCGCTCCGATGTTGTTCCACGACTCCCCGGCATCGTCCGAGCGGTACACGCCTCCATGGAACTGCATGTAGAGCGTGTTCGGATCGGCGGGGCTCAGCTTCATGTCGTGGACGCAGAGGTCCTCGCTCTCGGCGCGAGCCTCGTCGGGAACGTAACCGGGGGTGAGACCGGTGAACCCCTTGCGCCACGACTCGCCGGCGTCATCGGAGAGCCACACGCCCGCGGCCGAGATGCCGATGCCGATGCGATCCGGGTCGTCGGGCCACTGGCATATCGAGTGCAGGCACAGCCCGCCTGCCCCCGGCTGCCACTTCGCCCTCTCGGGGCGATCCCACAGCCCTCGGTTGAGGTTCCATGTCCGACCTCCGTCGTCGCTGCGGAAGAGGGCGGCGGGAGCCACGCCGGCGTAGACGACTCCCTCAGAGATACCGGGATCGATCGTCCAGATCTGAGCGACGGTCGCGTCGGCGTCCTCGGGAAGCGCCGGCCCTTCCGTCTGCTCCCAACCTTTGACCGCATCGTCGGAGACGAACACGCGGGGACCGAAATGCCAGTCGGTCACGGAGGCTAGATAGGTACCGGTGCGCGGATCGCGGATCGCGTATTCCACGGGGAGGCCGTCGAAAGCTCTGCCCGCCACCTTCATCCGCCCGCCCCGCGGCCCCCGTAGAACGAACAGTCCCTTGCGCGTTCCGACGAGTAGTTCCGCGGCATCCGAGCCGCCCGAGATCGAGGGGAGGATGCGAACCTCGTCGGTTTCTCCCACGGGATTCTCGAGACCGGCGATCTCTCCGTTCACGAAGATCTTCACGTGGGGGCGGAGCGAGCCTTGTTCGTCCCTGACGCGCCCCGCGAGGCCGGGATAGCGCGACTCGAGCTCGACGAGGAGCGTTCTGACATCTTCGCCCGAGAGCCTGAGCTCACCCTCTCCTCCGACGAGGTCGCGCAG
Source organism: Actinomycetota bacterium (assembly GCA_050694195.1). Taxonomy (GTDB): domain Bacteria; phylum Actinomycetota; class CADDZG01; order CADDZG01; family WHSQ01; genus JBOGXG01. The sequence goes on from JBOGXG010000185.1 coordinate 1,572, forward strand.
GAGGGACGGCAAGAAAACGGTGGTCACGTGCCGACGCTAGCAAATCTGGCCCACGGCGACGGGCGACGGCGACGGCGACGGCGACGGCAGCCGGGCCCGGGGAGGGGATGGTGGCCCTCGGGGCGAACCTCTTCCGGTATGACCATCTCTCGACGCCTCAGGGGTTTCGCCATCGCCGCGGTCGCGATCGTCTTCGTGACCGGCCTCCAACCGACAGGCTTCGATCGAGCGGGCGCCGCCGAGAACGGTGCCGCGGCCTGCAAGAAGGGCGAGGCCGCGGGCTATCCATGCAAGGGGATCGACCTGCAGAGCTTCCTGCCGTCGGCCGATCTCGGTGGCGCTCGGATCGCCGACGTGTGGGGCTGGGCCGATCCCGAGACCAAGAAGGAATACGCCCTCCTGGGTTCGACCCGGGG
>JBOGXG010000186.1:0-34067 GCA_050694195.1 Actinomycetota bacterium
CAGTACGCCTTAAGCGGTCCCACCGTGTCCGAACACGCGTTCGCGCATCCGGGACTCGACTTGTCCTTGCTCTTCGCCGTCACGTTCAGATGCTTCGACTTCAGTTCCGGGAGGTCGAACGTGAACGTCACCTTGATCGTGTCCTTCGACGGCCGCTTGGCCCGGAGCGACTCGTACTTGTTCTTCTTGGACTTCAGATCGAACATCAGCTTCTTGTTACGGCAAACGAACTTGCCCCGCAGATCTATGTCGCCGTCCCGCCCGGCGTCGAAGAGCCACTGAAGGCGGTTCGGCTTCTTCCGTGCGAGGAGACCACAGCGGAATTCGCCATCGGTCACCATCTTCAAGGTCCCGACCCCTCCGGGCACGCCTGAATACACGATCTTCTTGATCCCGAGAGGGCTAACGGCTGCACCCGCCGTCGCCACCTGCGCGGGGATCGCCCCGCCGACGAGGCAGGCCCCCAGTAACACCATCAACATTCGCCGCATCTGTTCCTCCTAGCCTTTTCGTCCCACTCAGATCACATCGTAGGAAGGGAGTAATGCCCCCCGCTAGGGGGTTCGTGAGAAATAGTCCGGTTTAACCATGCTCGGCACGGCCCGTCGCCCTTCCTCCCGCATGATGGAGGGGCGCGGACCTAAGCATTCCTCGCAACCGGCCGCGCGCTTCGCCGCGTTAATGTGCGCGCATGCCGAACCCGTATCGAGAAGCATCCGATCCCGCCAAGCGACGATCCGCGGCTCTCACGGACGGTCCGGACCGCGCCGCAGCTCGGGCGATGCTGAAGGGGGTCGGGTTCAGCGATGACGACCTGGCGAAGCCGATCGTCGGGGTGGCGACGAGCTGGATCGAAACGATGCCCTGCAACCTCAATCAGCGAGAGCTCGCGGCCCAGGTCAAAGCGGGCATAAAAACGGCCGGCGGCACCCCGATGGAGTTCAACACGATCTCCATCTCCGACGGCGTTTCGATGGGGACCGAAGGGATGCGAGCGTCGCTCGTCAGCCGCGAGGTCATCGCAGACTCCATAGAACTGGTGGCACGGGGGCACCTGTTCGACGGCCTCGTATGCCTCGTCGGTTGCGACAAGACCATCCCGGGTGCCGTGATGGCGCTATGCCGCCTCGACATCCCCGGGCTCGTTCTCTATAACGGCTCGATCGCGCCCGGTCGATGGCGCGGGAAGGACGTCACGATCCAGGACGTGTTCGAGGCCGTGGGCCGACATGCCACTGGAGAGATGAACGACGAGGACCTGATCGATCTCGAGGGAAGAGCGTGTCCCGGCGCAGGCGCCTGCGGGGGTCAGTTCACTGCGAACACGATGGCGACGGCGATCGAGTTCCTCGGGATCAGCCCTGCCGGCCTGTCCGGCATCCCCGCGACCGTTCCGGGGAAGAAGGCGGCCGCGGAAGAGGCCGGCCGGATCGCGATGCAGCTCGTCAGGGACGAAGTGTCTCCCTCCTCCATCGTTACGCGCGCCGCCATCGAGAACGCGATCGCATCGGTGGCAGCGACGGGCGGCTCCACGAACGGAGTGCTCCATCTCCTCGCGATCGCGCGCGAGACGGGTGTCGACCTCTCAATAGACGACTTCGACGAGATCGCCTCTCGGACGCCGATCGTCGCCGACCTCAAGCCGGGTGGACGCTTCGTTGCCACCGACCTGTACAACGCTGGAGGCGTCGCTCTCATCATGCGGGAGCTCATGAAGAAAGGCCTCTTGCACGGCGACGCGCCGACGGTCGACGGACGAAAGATCGCCGAGATCGCCGAGGGGGCCGAGGCGGCGGCGCTACAAGAGGTGGTGGTGCCGATCGAGGAACCGCTGAAGACAACGGGAGGGCTCGCGGTCTTGCGGGGCAACCTCGCGCCGGAGGGCTCCGTGGTGAAGCTGGCCGGTCACGAGCGGTTGTTCCACAGGGGTCCCGCGCGCGTCTTCGATTCCGAAGAGGACTGCTTCGAAGCGGTCAAAGCGCGCCGGATCCAGCCGGACGACGTTGTGGTCATCAGATACGAGGGACCCGCCGGAGGCCCGGGCATGCGCGAGATGCTCGCCGTCACCGCAGCACTCGCCGGGGAAGGCCTGGACGATCGGGTGGCCCTCATCACCGACGGCCGTTTCAGTGGAGCGACGCATGGCCTGATGGTCGGTCACGTTGCTCCGGAAGCGGCCCGGCGCGGACCGATCGCGGCGCTGCGGGAGGGCGACACGATCGAGCTCGACGTCCAGGCGCGAGAGCTGCGCGTGCTGCTCGACGACACCGAGATAGAGAAACGACTGGCGGACTGGGTCGCTCCCCCGCCACGCTATCCGTCGGGGGTCTTCGCCAAGTACGCCGCGAGCGTCTCCTCGGCCTCCGAAGGTGCCATCACCTCACCCACCGAGCGCGCCTCGAGTAGGCGATAGGCGCGCGACCCGTCTAGCTCCCCATCGGAGGCGTCAGCTCGGGATGCTTCTCCGCGAGCCACTCCTGTTCCGCCCGCCCCAGTTCGGTCGACGATGGCTCGCCGAACCACAACTCCCGCGAGATCGCCTGCCAGTTCGATGTTGCTTCGAGCCTCGCCAGCAGCGAGGCGACGCCGAACGACATCCTGTTGAGCGTGATCATCACGCCGGGCACTCCGACCTTGCGGAGGGTTTGGAAGGCCGGGCTCCTCGGATCGAAACCCGCCGCGGCGATCCCTTGGACCATCGGGCGGTCGATCGTGACCTCTTTGTCCTCGAGCACCGGCGTGTTGAGCATCCTTAGGTGCTCCCACACGGCATCTATCTCGGGCGTCCTGCGGTTGAGGATCCCCAGCCCCTCCAGAGCAACCCGGCCCCGTTCCCGATCGTCGGTTATCAGGGCCTGCACGACCTCGAGGAGAAGCTCGAGCGTGCCGGGGTCGATCGCTCGCACGAGACCGAAGTCGAGGAACGCGACGCGTCCGTCGCCACAGAGGAGGTAGTTGCCAGGATGCGGGTCGGCCGAGAAGATAAGGAATCGATTGAGCGAACCGTAGAAGAAGCGGAAAAGCATCTCTCCGAGGCGATCTTTGGCCGCCGTATCCCAGTCGAAGGCCGTGAGGAAGGAATGCCCTTCGACGAATTCCTGAACTATCACTCGCGTCGTCGAGAGTTCCTGATGCACCTTCGGCACGACCACGAACGGATGGCTCTCGAACATCTGCGAGAAGCGCGCCTGGTTCGCCGCCTCACGTCTGTAATCGAGTTCCTCCATGACGCGGTCCCTCACTTCGTTCGCGACCTCTCGCGGATCGAGGTTCGGCGCGATCGCAACGGACAACTTCGTCATGGCTCCGATGTTCTTGAGGTCGGCCCGCACCGCCTCGTCGACGCCGGGATACTGAACCTTCACGGCCACGACCTCCCCGCTGGGAAGCGTCGCGCGGTGAACCTGACCGATCGATGCCGACGCAACGGGCTCGTCGCCCCACGACGCGAAGACCTCCTCGACCGGTCTGCCGTACTCCTTCTCGATAACGGAGCGCGATGCCTCGGGATCCATCGGCGGTGCAGAGTTCTGCAACATCGTGAGCGCGTCCTTGTAGGTCTCCGAGTACTCGCCGGGAGTCGAGAACTCGTAGAAGGACGCGAGTTGGCCGACCTTCATGGCGGCGCCCTTCATCTCCCCCAGCATCTCGACGATCTGCTTCGCCGTCTGCTGGTGGAAGCCGTCGAGGAACTCCTGCGCCCTCTCGGGCGCGGCGAAGGACTTCACCCTCGTGCCGAAGAATCGGGCCGCCGATCGCCCCGTCTGCCCGGCGAGACGTGCCCCTCGCTGAGCCCATCCCGTAGGGATCGCACCCTTCGGCTTGTCGTCGTCCTTAGCGGCCATGGGTTCTACTCTAGGGCGCATGATGCGTGACCGGGCCCGGCTCGCAGCAGCGGTCCTGGCCCTGATCCTCGTCGCTTGTGCCGGCCGGGACGCGACGATGAACGGGCCGAGGACGACTCCCGCCTCCGCGGCACCTGCGATCGCCCCGTCGGCCGGCGATAGCGAAACAGAAACGGAGCGGTCTAGCGGCCCCTCCGCGGTACCCCGGTTCTCGAAGAAGCGCGCGATGAGCCACGTACGGAAGCTGGCGCGATCGATCGGGGTGCGCGAACGCGCGACCCCCAACGAACGCAAGGGGGCCCGATACGTCGCTCGAACGTTCAGGTCGTTCGGGTACGAGGTCGCCGGGCAGCGATTCAAAGTCGACGGAGGTCGGTCGCGGAACATCATCGCGTCGTGGCCCGGTTCGAAACGGTACGGATTCGTTATCGGCGGTCACATGGACTCGGTTCCGGGTGCGCCGGGGGCGAACGACAACGCCTCGGGCACCGCGGTCGTACTCGAACTCGCGCGGCTCTTCGCGGGTACGCCGCAGGCGGACCAGTTGAGGTTCGTCGGGTTCGGCTCGGAGGAGTACGGCGACGATGGCCGCCACCACGTCGGCTCGGCCGTCTACGTGAAGCGTCTCCGGCAGAAGGGCCGCCACCGTCTCGCGGGGATGGTCTCGGTGGACATGATCGCCGACGGCCGACCCCTCCTCGTCGGCAACTCCGACATCGCCGACAACGTGGTGGCGCGAACTCTGTACAGGAAGATCAAACGAGGCGGCACCCGGGTGCGGTACATCACGTTGTGCGATTGCTCCGATCACGGCCCCTTCGAGCGCGCCGGGATCCCCGCGGCCTTCGCCTATAGCGGGCGGGAATCCGATTACCACTCGCCGTCCGACACCGTCGTCAACCTGAAACCCCGCGACCTTCTCCGCACGGGGCGAGCGATGAGGACCTTCGTCAAGGCGGTCGACGGGAACATGCTTCGGAAGTTCCGCCGCCACTAGTGCGGACGGCCGCCGTACCTAAGTAGGGGACCGCAGGGGCAGGGTTTTGCCGGCCGGCGTCCAATACCCCGGTAGGGACCCGCTCCGTTGCTTCCTCCGGCCGCCCCCACGACCGCCGGTCCCGATCCCGATGGAAGACACTTTTCGCCCCTTAACGGGGGCCCTGACCAGCGAGGCGAGCGTGAAAGCAGAGAAATCTGGTAGAGCCATGTACCCTTATGTACGAATCGACAATCCGAGGAGGGACGTGAGGATGGCCGATCCGCTAACGGAGCCTTTCGAGCCGTATCAGCCCGAACCCGCTTACGACTGGGAGTACGACGAGGAGCCGCGCTCGCGCAAGCGCCCGATGCCCAACATCCTTTGGGGTCGCGTCGCGATCTTGGGTGCGCTGATCCTCTTCGCATTCTTACTCGGCCGCATGACAGGATCGTCGGGCGTCCCCGCGGCGGACCTCGAGGTCGCCAACGACGAGATCACATCGCTCGAAGGTGATCTCTCCGATGCCCAGGATCAGATCACGGCGCTGGAGACACAGGTCACCGAACTTCAAGCGGCCGACACCACGACGGACACCACGACAGACGACGGAACGACTGACACCACGGATGACGGAACCTCGGGTGACGCCGCCGCGCAAACCTACACGGTGAAGTCCGGAGACACGCTCAGCATCATCGCGGAGAAGTTCTACGGCGACGCGTCGCTCGACGATTTCCTCGCCGAAGCGAACGGGATCGCCGATCCGACGCAGATAAGCGTCGGGCAGGAGATCACGATCCCCGAGGAACCCGCCGAATAACTCCGTCGAGCGTCACGCGCCTCTAGAGCTTGAAGTCGCCCGAAGAGGGTTCGCTGCTCGTCGGCTGAGGTGGAGTCACCGGCGGAGTACCGGGAGCCGCCGTTGCCGCATCGGATGATGTCGCCGGGGGGGCCGCGGCCGCCGCGGCATCCAACTGGGCCTGCAGACCCGTCATCTCCTGGATCAGCGAGTCCGCCTCCGAGCCCGCGGGGACCGACTCGGTCCTCTCCCGATAGACGAGGTATCCGAGCTTCTTCGCGGCCTCGTCCATCTTCTTCTTGGTCTGCATGTCCTCGAGCTTCTCTTTGCCCTGGGCGGTCGCCTTCTTCGCCTCGGTAGCGACGTCCTGGGCCGCTGACTTGACCTTGTCCATGAACCCCATGCCTCTGCTCCCTTCTATCAGTCGGTGCCTCCTCCAAGGATGCCCCGTATCGAGCCGGCCGTACCCTCCGTCGAGGCCTGGCCGGCGGCCCCCACGATGCTTCTCCCGAACGCCACCATGTTGACGGACTGCAGGATCACGGTGCCGTCTCCCTCGAGGGTGGCCAGCGACATGCTCTCGCCGCCGAAAAACGCGGTCTTCAGACCCTGAGCGTCGAACTTGCCGATGCGCTCGACCCCGTATGTGATGCGGTCGTCGAACGCGACCACGGCCCCCGTGTCGCACTGGATCTTGCCTCCGTACTCCGATGGATTCAGATCTATGAAGTTCCCGGCCCCCGCGATGAACAGCGTCCCGTGGCCGGTGAACTGCTCGAGCACGAAACCTTCTCCGCCTCTCCGGCCCGCGGTCAGGCCGGCGAACTTGATGTCGAACTTAACGGTCTCCTCGGCCGCGACGAACGCATCCTTCTCGGCGGTCCATGTCCGCGTGCCGTCGAGCTCGATCGCGCGCATCTCCCCCGGCAGCATCCCGGCGAAGGCGACGAGTCCGGAGCCTCCGTTCGGCGTGAAGTACTGCATCGCAAGGGACTCACCGGCGAGTTGCCGCTTGCCGACCTCCACGGCCGTCGACAGCGCCTTCCCGAGGAGTCCCTTCGACTTGTTCGCCTCCTCAGTCTCTTTCGTGGTGAAGCGCGTCTCGATCCCGACGTTCGCCGTCTTCCACAAGAACTTGCCGGCTTCGCAGTAGACGGTTTGTTCCTGATCGACCTGACAAACGGCCATCTGCGACGCGCTTCCTTTGATCTGATGTTTGATCACGGCCCCTCCCGAAGGTCTCGAATCGGACATCGAAGTAGGAAAATCTCTAGGCTTCAAGTATGCGCGGTTTCGAGATCATCGAACATACGGCTGACGTAGGAATCCGCGCCCACGGCGCGACCCTGGAGGAGCTGTTCGAGCAAGCCGCGCGGGGGCTGTTCGACATCCTCGATGCCTGGCATCCGGGGGCCGGTGAGGACGTAAGGGTGGAGCTGGAGCCGTCCGACCGGGCCGGAGCCCTCGTCGATTGGCTCAACGAGCTGCTGTTCATCCAGGAGACGAGAGACATCGTGTTCACGGACCTGCGGGTGGGCAAGGTGGAGGGAGGGCTCGACGCGAGCGTACGTGTCAGGCCGCGCGCCGGCACCCTCGAAGGAACGGCCGTGAAGGCGGCCACATGGCACCAACTGGAGGTCGAGCCCGACGAAGCCGGATGGAGAGCCAGGGTCTACCTCGATGTGTAGGAGACGGTGATGACGACGGAACCGAGGCAGCTAGAGCCCTACATCTGGGAGGTACCGATCGGTTTCGTGGACGGCATGCGCGTCCCCGCCCGGGTGGTGGCTTCCGAGTCCATCTTTCAGAAGGCGCGGGAGGATCGAGCCGTGGAGCAGATCGCCAACGTGGCGACGCTGCCGGGGATCGTCGAACCCGCCATCGCGATGCCCGACATCCATTGGGGTTACGGCTTCCCGATCGGAGGCGTCGCGGCAACCGACGTCGACGCCGGCGGTGCCGTCTCTCCGGGAGGAGTCGGGTTCGACATCGGGTGCGGCGTGCGCCTGCTTCGAAGCGATCTCGATTGGGAGCAGGACGCCAAGCCCCGCCTCCGCGACATCGTCAACATGCTCTCGAAACGCGTGCCGCGCGGGGTCGGCGGGAAGGGCCGGATGAACGTGGCGCGGTCGGAGGTCGACAAGGTCCTCGTCGAGGGCGTTCGGTGGCCGCTCGCGAACGGCGTCGGCTGGGAGGACGACGCGGAGTTCTGTGAGGACGCCGGCACACTGACGGGGGCCGAGCCCGACAAGATCTCCGACCGCGCGAAGGAGCGCGGCGCGCCGCAACTCGGCAGCCTCGGAGCCGGCAACCACTTCTTGGAGGTACAGGTCGTCGACGAGATCCGTCGACCCGACGCGGCCGAGGCCATGGGTCTCCGGATCGGACAAGTATGCGTGATGATCCATTCGGGTTCCCGAGGGATCGGACACCAGACCTGCACGGACTACGTTCGCTCGCTCGACCGGCTGATGCCCGAACTCGGCATCGAACTCCCCGATCGCCAACTCGCGTGCGTTCCGATGGATCATCCGAAGGCGCAGGAGTACGTCGGTGCGATGAACGCCGCCGGTAACTACGCGCGCGCCAACCGTCACGTGCTGGCCGACGCGACGCGGGAATCGTTCGCGGGGGTGTTCGGCAGGAGTTCGCGCGACCTCGGGATGCACCTCGTGTACGACATCTCGCACAACCTGGCGAAGCTCGAGGATCACGAGGTCGACGATCGTGGCCGGACCCTCTGCGTCCATCGAAAGGGTGCAACCAGAGCGTTCGGTCCCGGCCATCCGGAACTACCCGACCGTTATCGCGACATCGGCCAGCCGGTCATCATCCCGGGAAGTATGGGCACCGCGTCCTTCATCCTCGTGGGCACCGAGGCGTCGCGGCATCGCTCCTTCTCGTCCACCTGCCACGGCGCCGGACGTGCGATGAGCCGGACCCAGGCGAAGAAGCAGATGAGCGGCCACGACCTGAAACGCGATCTGGAAGGTCAGGGGATCGTGGTGTCGGCCGGCAAGGCGAAGCTCCTCGCAGAAGAGGCCCCCTATGCCTACAAAGACGTGTCGGAGGTCGTCGAGACCTGCGAGGGGGCCGGGCTAACCCACGTCGTAGCGCGGCTGAGGCCGGTCGGTGTGGTGAAGGGTTGAGTTGTTCGGAAAGGAAAAGGTGCGCGACTCTGAGCGGTCGCGCACCTCTCCGATCTCTGTGGTCCGAGTTCAGGCCATCAACGGCGGCTCCATCACGCCGAACTGAACCATCATCGTCACCTGGTCGTAGTAGATCTCAGCCCTGTCGCATACTCCTTCGTCGGTCCAGTGCATCACCTCGCAGAAGGGCATGGACAGCCTCTTCCCCGAAGCGGCCACCGCCCCGAAGGGACCATCGTTGGTACCGCGTCCCGTGAATCTCGCGATCGAATACGCGCCGCCGTCTATGTAGTCGACCTCACCGACCTCGGCGTCCGACATGACGGACGTCCACTCCCTCAACCAGTCGATGAACTCCGACCGATTCTTCATCGTTAGGCCGCGGGGCATGTCCTGGTATTCGCACTCCTCGGCCACCAGTTTCTCGACGCCCGCCCAGTCGCGGCTGTTGAAACACCCGTGCGCCCGCCGGTGAAGATCTACTGCCTTTCCCATCGAACCACCTCCCGAGCAACGAACCGACGTGCTTCCAGCTAAGACCTCCGAAGAGGCGCCCGCAATAGCGCGTTCGATGGGCCGGGAACCTTGGGAACCCACGCGCTGGTGGCTAGTTCGGGCTGACCCCAGACGGACATACCAAAACCCCTTCTCACGACTGACGCCCGGTGCCAGGATGGGCGCACCGACGAAAAGAGGAGGAGTCATGTCAGAGCCAGGCGGGACGGCCCACGACACGGGTGTAGCCGGACGCGAGCCCGTATACGTCGATCTAGATGCCCCCCTCGAAGTGGCCAATTGGAGACCTCTGGTTCACTGGCTCCTGGTCATTCCGCAGGCCCTCGTCGTCTGGGTGCTGGGCTCGGTTTCTTCGATCCTCACCTTCATCTCGTTCTTCGCGATCCTCTTCACGAAGAAGATCCCACGCGGGATGTTCGACTTCATGGTGATGGCTCTGCGGTATCAATGGCGTGTCAGCAGCTCTACCTGTTCATGCGCGAGGCCTATCCGGCGTTCGACTTCGAGGCCACGGCCGACGACAACGGGCTCGATCCCGCCAAGCTATCCATCGCATACCCCGGAGAGGTAAGCCGGTGGATGCCGCTCGTCAAGTGGCTCCTCGCCATCCCCCATTACTTCGTACTCGTCTTCGTTATGTTCGGCGCTTTCTTCGCCGTGATCGCAGCCTTCTTCGCGGTTCTGTTCACGGGGAGGTACCCAGCGGGCATCCGAGACTTCTTGATCGGCGTCACTCGGTGGGTCACGCGCGTGGAGGCCTACGTGGGATTGCTCCGCGACGAGTACCCGCCGTTCAGTCTTACGTAGACAGACTCACGAGCGCTGGCAGCGGGGACAGTACGTCGTGCCGCGCCCGCCGAGGACGATCTTGCGCAGAGGGGTGCCGCATCGCGGGCACGGCCGGCCCTCCTGCCCGTAGGCGACGAGGAAGCCGGCGTTACGCCCCGGCTCCCCGTTCACCATCTGGTAGTCGCGGAAGGTCGTCCCCTCTCGTTCGATGGCGGCCGCAAGGACATCTCTGATCGCGCCGTGAAGCGCGTGCGCGCGCGAGGTTCCAACGCGCCGAGAAAGGGGATTGATCCTCGCCTGCCACAAGGCCTCGTCGGCGTAGATGTTCCCGACGCCTGCGACCGGTCGCTGTGACAGCAGGTACGGCTTCACCGGAGCGGTCGTGCGCTTCAGCGCCGCGGCGAAAGCGTCGGGATCGAACTCGTCCGAGAGCGGCTCTGGACCTAGGGTGTCGAGAGTGGGGAGCGATGTGTAATCGCCCTTGTCCACCACGGCCAGGCGACCGAATCGGCGCGCGTCGCGGAAGAACAGCACCCTGCCGTCGTCGAGCCAGAGCTTCGCCCTCACGAGCGGGCCGTCATGATCGAAACGGAACGCGCCGGTCATCCCGAGATGGAGGATCAACTCGAGGCCCTCATCGAGCGGAGCGATCAGGAATTTCCCGCGCCGTCCCACCCGCTCCACCGTGCGGCCCACGGCACGCGGCGCGTCGACGAATTGATGCGGCATCGTAGGCAGGACGTCGGTCCATACCTCTTCGACCTTCCGGCCCGTCAGCTCGGGATCGAGTTGACGGCGAACCGATTCCACCTCGGGAAGTTCGGGCATGTCGCTAGCCTACGGGTGAGGCTTGCCTTAAGGAACGGTCAGCAATCTGATCGCGTGGTTGCCGGCGTCGGCGACGAATACGGCGGTCTTCCCGTTCCGCACGGTCACCTCGATCCCCACCGGCACGAAGAAACGGGCGCGTTCGGCGGGGCCGTCTACGTAGCCCGGCTCTGCGTCAAGACCTCCGGCAACCGTCACGACCCAGTGGCGGATGGAGGAGAGGAACCGCTCATCTATGTCATTCAATCGATCCTGGAGGGCCGCTACCTCTTCCTCCGGCAGGTGGCCGCCGAACAACTCGACGTAACTATTGAATGTGTCGACTACTTCATCGGGGTCGGCCCCGAGGTCGCGGATGACTCGCACGGAGTTGCACAGCGCATCGACGATCCAGACGTCCCCGTTAGGAGCGACCGCGACGTCCACGGGCGCGCCGAGCCTGGCGATGGCAGCAGGCCCGTCGGAGCACGAACCGAGGTTGGGCCCGGGTATATGAGCCGAGCCTCGGATATCGGTCATCTGGCCGTCCTCGATCAGCCAGACGGTCTGACAGAAAGGGTCGGCGACGTAGGTGACCCCACCAACGGTGTCCATCCCCATCGGAAGTCCGATGAGCTGCCCCTCTGGACTGGGGCCGCAGCCGATGCGCCCGGGAACACCCACGACGTCCGTGAACACTCCACTGTGGTGCATGTCGACCCGTACGATGCGGCGCGGCATCCCGACAAGGGCCGCGTCGCCGACCGTGTCCGTCACGCTGAGAGGTCGCTCGTCCGTTCGGACCGTGGAGAAAACCTCGTACTTCGCCTCCTTCGGCTGGTCTCCGAGCGGATCGATGCCTACGACGCGGACCCGCTGGTTCCCCGGGTCCGACACGAAGAACTTGTGATCGCCACCCTTGGCGACGTCGTTGGGGAAGAAGAGGGTCGATCCGAGACGGAAGCCATCCTTCCCTCCGGGAGCGAGCGGCAGGCCGGCCCACGGGAAAACGAGCCATCTGCAGGAGCTACTTACCCGCGCGCACATCTCGTCGAGGCCCTGCCCGATGAGAGTGACGATGTTCCCTTTGGACTCGCCCAGGATCGCGCCCAGACCAAGGTCGTCGAGGATCTCTCCGGCTATGCCCAAAGCAGCGAGTACGCCTCCGATCACGATCCCCGCCCCACCACTAGCGTGCAAGGCCAACTCAAATAGTTCCTGGGTCACGCCCGTCTTGGTGGCCACCAGCCTGATGCGCTGTTCCAGCGGGTCCGCGACAAGGAGTCTGTCGTCATCGACCAAGACCATGCCCGCCGGGAACCCCATCTGCGCGACCTCACCGGGCCCGTCCGTGACGCCGGGGAGCCAGCTTCCCGTGCCGGCGATCGTCTCGACCTGAGCCCCGGACGTCTCGTCTTCCGCGATGAGGAAGGACAGACCCGGCGGGCCGGTCACGGTGCCGTAAGCCGTCGTGATGCTGAGCGTCCGGGGTCCCGGTTCGGCTGTCGGAGAGACCTCGATGTCGAGCAGCAGTTTCCGCGAACCGGCGTGCTGGAGGCTCACCGCCACGTCGGGGCCGAGGCTCGCCGACTCGGCCAACCCGAGATCGTCTCCGGCGACCTCTACGTTCGTCTTCTGTCCCCGCGCGACGATGAACGGTTGGAAGCCGAAGATGGCGGGTTCGCGCTCGGGATCGTGGACCATTCGGACGACGCGCACCGCGTTATTCCGTCTGTCGGCTACGTAGAGATCGCCCCATTCGTCTAACGTGAGCCCGCTCGGGCTGTAGAACTCGGCGCGGCCCCTGTTCCCATCCTTGAGATCCGCCTGGCAGACCAGGTCCCTCTCCTGCGCGGGGCAGCCCGCCACCCGGAGGACCTCACCCGTGGTGACGTCCACTCGTCGGATCATCCCGTTCCCCGTGTCGGAAACGTAGAGGTAACGGTTGCCGTCGAAAGTGAGACCGGCAGGCGAGAAGAACCGTGCGCCTGCCCCCGTACCATCCTTGTCGCCGTACTCGTCCAACTTCCCGGCGAGAGTGGTGACGCTCCCGTCGGGCTCCAGGACGAGCACGCCGTAGCAACCCGTCTGGTTGATCAGATAGAAGAGCCTTCCATCGTTGCCCTTGGCGACGTCCGCAGTGCCACCGTTTATCCCGGCGTCACCACAGTCGCCCCCCTCTCGTCCACCGGCATCGACCTCGTGCACCGTGGTAACGCTGCCGTCGGGAAGCACCATCCTCAGCGATGGGGGGTAGTTGGCCTGCGCGGCGTAGATCACACCGCCCTGCACATCGATGCCGCTGATCGATTGCATCGTTCCGAGCGGAGATCGGCCCTCGCAACTCCCCAGGATCCTCCCGCAGAGATCCTCTCCGTCGTCCGTGCGGTTATGGACGATGGGAGTAAGGGCGCCGGTAGACAACGAGATGCGGCCGAGAGGAGCGGAGCTGGATTCGTTGTCCCCCACGATCAGATCGTCATCGTCCACGACCACATCGACCGGCTCGTCCAGCTCCGCGTCGAGCGTCGTCACCCGGCCCGCAGGGGTGATCTTCCGTATGGCACCGTTCCCGGAATCGGCGACGTAAACGGAGCCGTCATCGTTGTCGACCGCGACGCCCCTTGGACCATCGAACGTCGCCTGCTTCCCGTCGCCGTCGCCGTTGCCTTGGCTGCCTCCCGCGAGCGTCCCCGTGTAGGACACGAACGGGCTGGGTTTCTTGCCGGATCGTGCTGAATCGGAGCCGGACAGCGCGACGAGTCCGATGATCTTGCCGTTCCGCACCTCGCCGTAGATCTCCGACGTTCCCCGGAACTTCCCGCCGAGGCTTAGAACGCCCCGGAACAGGCCGTCGGCGAGGTTGCGACCATGGGTGATGAGATCGAACTGGAGGATGCCGTCGACCTCGAGCGCGGCCCCCTTCTTCGGCTTGGGCTCGCGGATCCCTTGAAGGTCGAGGCTGAGGTCGTAGCGACTGGGCTTCGGAAGGAGCAGCCCCAGCCCCCCTGCTTGAACCGAACCTCCCGCGGCGTTCAGGTTGAGCGATATCACCGCTTCCCGGCCACCGGTCTGAGGCCTCAGCCTGCCCAGTCGCGGAAGGAGCTTGTCCAACACCGCCGACAACGCGCGGTCGAAGCGGCCCGCGAAGTCCTTGACGTTGGAATCCTTGATCGGGGCGGCGACCGTCGACTCGGGCCTGGGGGCACTGTGAGTCGATGACGAGAGAGCGGCGAACTGAACCAGGACGAGTCCCACTACCATGAGCGGGCGCACAGTCAATAGGTTGTCCTCTCTCTCTATGAAAGCGTATGGAGGGCAAGTGGACCGGTCAATGGCCTACGAGGACCTACTTCGTCACAGACCGCAACATGAGGAGGCGGAACAAATCGACACAGAGCAGAAAGATCCTCACGATCTGCCGTTCGCGATCGAGAAGCTGGAGAAGAAGGCCGAAATCGGGGCCGGGGCGTTCTTCGACGTCGACATGCGCGTCGGACGCGTCACCGAGGTCGACGACTTCCCCGAAGCGAGGAAGCCGGCGTGGAAGCTCGCCGTCGATTTCGGTCCCGTCGTTGGGACGCTCAGAACGAGCGCGCAGATCACGAACTACTCGAAGGAAGAGCTAGCGGGGCGTCTCGTGGTCGGCGCGATCAACCTCGGGGCCAAGAGGATCGCCGGGTTCACCAGTGAGTTCCTCGTCCTGGGAAGCCTCGACCCCGACGGACTCGTTCGTCTCCTGGTGCCGGATCCGGCCGCCGAACCCGGTGCCCCCATAGCCTGACGATGGGTCAGCCGGTGAGCTTGCCTTTCGACACCACGGGGACGAAGCGCCAGCCGGCCCCGGTGATGACGTCGGTCACCGGCTCCTTCATCTCCGAGACGTCGAAGCGGTAGTTGTAGACCTCGCCGAAGTCGAGCGGGTTCACGCCCTTGAACGCATAGGCGGTCCCGAAGCTCTTGCTTCCGAACGTGCGGCCTTGGAACTTCTCGGCCGAGAGGCTCAGCGAGGGCACGCCGGCGCGCCACTCGACCTCCCACGACTGCTCGAGGACACGCACCTCGTGGTCGTTCTCATCCAGCACGAGCAGCAGACGATGGCTCTTCTCGATGCCGGCCTTGGCGAAGATCTCGTACCAGCTCGCGTCGACGATCTTCCATTCGGCCACGAGATCGCCATCCTCGCCCCCTTCGCCCCTCGTCACGGTGAACGGCACGCGTTCCTCATTGACGGCGAGCAACCTGTCTTCTAGTTGCGTACGGGGGAGGGCCGGGGTCCCCTCTTCCGGCTCCTTGACGCCCTTCAGCTTGTCGAACAACCCCATGGTCCCCTCCTTCTGTGCAGCGTCTCCTCGGCAGGTCACCATTATTCGGTAGCTTTCGCCGCTGTGGGCACACGATCGCGTTTCGCAGGAGTGGCGCGGCTGGTTCGCCGGGGGGAATGGACGAGCTACGGGGACATAGCGGCCGCCGCCGGAGTACCCCGGGCGGCCCGCGCCGTGGGACGGGACGCGGCCACCTCGGATGACTTCCCGAACGCTCACCGCGTCCTCAGGCACGACGGAACGGTCGCCGGTTCCTACGCCGACGGCTCGGAGAGGGAGGGGAGGGTGCGGCGCCTCCTGGAGAACGAGGGGGTCCTTTTCTCGGCCGCCGGCCGTGCGGATCCGGCCGCCGCGGGTGTACTGGGACGAGCTTGCCCGAAGACTCGGCAGGAGGCCCGCTAGGCGCTGATCATCCCTGCTCGGGCGCCGATCCCGCCTCCGGCCCCTCGGCGAGAACACTCCGGGCTATGTCCTGGGATTCCGCCAGGCGCTTCTCGTCTACGAAGAGCCGAACGCCCTTCTCCCAGATGCTGCTGAAGTAGCCGGGCTGCTTGTACCACCACACGATCCCGGCCCCCTCGAGTTTCCCCGCGATGGCTTCCGCGTGTTCGTGAGTGAACTGACCGAGATGCACCGTCTTAACGCGCTCGCCCATGGTGCTCCGAGGCTACCGCCGCAGGAACGGTAACTCCTGTGTCGACGACGACTCCCCATCTGGTTCGATATGCGGATGGACGCCTTCTATATCCAGGAGAGCAACGACCTGTTCGTTCCCACGGAGCACACTCGGGGGCCGTGGGACCTCGGGTCGCAGCACGGAGGCCCTCCGGCCGCGCTGCTGGGTCGCGCTCTCGATCGCGACGATGACAAGCAGGTCGCGCGGATCAGCTTCGACATCCTGAAGCCCGTTCCCGTGACGCCGCTCACGCTGAAGACCAAGGTCGTGAGGCCGGGGAAGCGCGTCGACCTCGTGGAGGGGGCCCTACTGTCCGACGGGCATCCCGTCATGCGTGCCTCGGCGTGGCGCATCAGGATCGCCGAGATCGCGATCGGATCGAACGGCTCTCCGAACCCGCATCCCGGCCCCGCTGAGGGGAGGGAACCGACCGGCTACTTCACCGACCATGGTGCGGACGACTATCTCCACGCGATGGAGTGGCGCTTCCTCACCAACGAGTTCCTGGAGCCGGGGCCCTCGGTGGCGTGGCTCCGGATGCGGATGCCCCTGCTCGAGGGCGAAGCGCCCTCACCTCTAACGAGGGTGCTCATCGCGGCCGACAGCGCGAGCGGGATCTCGTCCGAGTTGGATCCGAAGAAGTGGCTGTTCATCAATCCGGATCTCAACGTCGGGCTCGATCGCATGCCGGAAGGAGAGTGGATCTGCCTGGACGCTCGCACCGTTGTGCAGCCCCACGGCATCGGCCTGGCAAGGTCGACGATCTACGACGAGCGTGGGGACATCGGGGGGAGCACCCAGAGCCTTCTGATCGACGAGAGACGCTGACCTGAGAGCTTTCACGGTCGGGCACGGAGCCCGGTCCTTGGAGGAGTTCCTCGAGGTCCTGCGGGATGCAGCGATCGAGTTGCTCGTCGACGTCCGGAGGTTTCCCGGCTCGCGGAGGCACCCACACTTCTCGAAGGACCAACTCGCTGCGAGCCTCGCCGAGCACGGGATCGCCTACGAGTGGTGGGGTGAGGCACTCGGTGGGCGCAGGAACGCCGACGCCTCGTCCGATCTCCACCTCGAGTGGCGCAACGCCGCGTTCCGCGCCTACGCGGTCCACATGGACACCGATGTTTTCAAACGCGCTCTCGCGGATCTGGAGCGGCGCGCGCTGGATACTCGCGTTGCGATCATGTGCGCCGAGACGTTGTGGTGGCGTTGCCATCGCCGTCTGATCGCCGACGCCCTGGTGGCGGACGGCTATGAGGTCATCCACCTCGGACTCGGCAAGGACGCCCCTCATCGTCCCGGCCCCGGAAACCGCGCGTGATCAGGGCCCTTTATGCGTACCCTGATGCGTTCAGAACGCTCGGGGCTAGGGTTTCACGGCGTAGACGGGCCACTCTCCCTCGAGGCCTCGCAGCTCGTGCGAGCCACGGGGCTCGAACTCGATGCCGGAGCCGGCGACGAGCGGAGGCACCGCGCCGGACACCAGGAGTTCCCCGGGGGCCGCGAGCCCGGCGACGCGGGCGCCGATGTGCACCGCGATCCCACCGACGTCGTCCTTGCGCAACTCGACCTCGCCGGTATGCAGCCCGGCCCTTATCTGGACCCCTAGGGAGCCGACCGTGTCTCGCATCCAGCAACCTGCCTGGATCGCCCTCGCCGGGCCGTCGAAAGTGGCGAGCGAACCATCACCGATCGACTTCACGAGCCTTCCCTGATACCTCTCGAGAGCTCGCTGCAAGATGTCGTCGTGAGCGTCCAGCAGTTCACGCCACCTCTTGTCGCCGAGCTCGACGGCCTTCTGTGTCGATCCGACGATGTCGGTGAAGAGGATCGTTGCCAGCACGCGATCGGCGGGACGCGCTCGACGGGTGCCGGTGAGGAACTCCTCGACCTCGTCGGTCAGCGCCTCCCAATCTCCGAGGAAGGGGATGTGCTCGGAGCCGGGGAGTTCGACATACTTCGACCCCGGGATGTGCTCCGCGAGGTAACGGCCGTTCTCGACCGGGATGCTGACGTCCTTCTCGCGATGTAGAACGAGAGTCGGCACGCGGATCGACCCCAGGACATGACGGACGTCGGTCTTCTCCAAGAGGTCGTACGCCTGCGGGAGGTAGTCCGGCGAAGCGGAGTTCCGTTGCCATCTCATCCCCCATTCCAGCAGACGTTCGTCTCCATTCGGAAACATCACCTGAGCGAGTTCGCGCGTACCCCAGTTGGCCGTCACCCATGCGACCTGCTCGGCTCGCTCCTCCGGCCGCTGCCCCCATGGGTAATCCTCATGCCACGTCGTCGCCGCGAACGATCCGCACAGGATGAGCGACGAGATCCGCTGTGGATGGGTCGCGGCCGCGAGCGCGCTGAGCGTGCCCGATTCGTTGAAACCGAAGAGGGCCACGCGCTCGGCCCCCACTTCGTCGATGACGGCAAGGAGATCGTCCATCCCCTCTTCGAGGGTTGCCGGTCCGCACAGGCGGTCGCTGAGGCCCGAGCCGCGTCGGTCGTAGAGGATCACCCGGGAGAACGCGGAGAACCTCTCATGAGCGTCCCGTACCGTCGGATGCTCGCCGAGCAGGTCGATGTTCGAGAACCAGGGAGGGACGAATACGAGATCGACGGGACCATCGCCCAGCGTCCGATAAGCGAGATGAACGTCTCCGCTCAGCGCGTACCTGATCTCGTTCGCCATGTGACACCATTCTCGCAGCCTTCGACCGATCGACGTTCGTTCCGAACCAGCGCGAGGATGTCGCGATGCCGCTCACACCGCCAGACCGCGACCGGGTCTTGGGCGCTCTCGAAGAAGCCGCCGGGGAGTTCTCCGGACTCCTTCGGGCGGTGGAGGACCCTTCCGCCCGCGCCGTCGGCCACTGGTCGGTCCTGCAAACCGCGAAACACACCAGTCATCTCTACGAGCTGTTCCCGACCCTGCTGGAAGGGGGCACGTCCCCGGTCGAACATCACCGGAAACTGGCGGAAACGTGGGAACGCCTCCTTGACGGGGACGAAGAGGACGACCTCGATCGGATAGCCGGTAGGATCGATGCCGGCGCCGAACGTTTCCTCGGCCTCGCGTCGAGGGTGGGGTGGGACGAGACGTTCAACTGGCACGGAGACCTAAAGGTTCCCGGCTACACCCTCGCCTGCATCCTCATAAACGAGGCGATCATCCACGGGCGCGACGTCGCAGGGACGGCCGGTCGTCCGTGGCGGATCGATCCGGACCACGCTCGACACGCGATCCGCGGCCTCTTGCCCGTCCTCCCCCACTTCCTCAGGAAAGACACGGTCGCGACTATGGACGTCGTGTACGAACTGCGCGTGCGCGGTTCGACACCGGTCTTCATCACCATCCAGGGCGGCACGATGTCGTTCACGCGACCCGAGGGCCGGCCGGTCGACTGCCGCATCTCCGTCGACGCCGTCGATTACCTATTGATCGGTTACGGCAGGAAGCAACAACTCGGCCCGATCCTCACCGGCAAGGTCGTCGCCTACGGCCGCAAGCCGTGGTTGGGCCTCAAATTCGGCAAGCTCTTCGAATCCGTCTGAGCCGAACACCGCGCCGAAGTCGCTGAGTGCGAATCTGGTCTGCGAAAACCTGACCAGATTCGCACTCGACGAAGGGGTCGGCTCCCTAGGCGCCCGATCCGACGCTCGTGCAGGCCTCTTCTTCTTCGAAGGCAGCGCCGAGTTCCTCCGCCTCCGGCTCCTGGAGTTCGTCGCCGACGGCTCCGAGTGCCTCCTGCACCGAAGCGCCGAGTTCGGAAGCGGCCTCGCCGAACGCCGTTGGGTCGTCGGTCGGCAGATCGGCGACGTCATCGCGTGCTTGCTCGAGCACCGTCCTCGCCTCTTCGAACGCGGCCCTCAGGTCGTCGGCGAACTCTTCTCCTCCATCCACGTCCGGTGCGCCCGCGGCCTCCACCTCCGAGATCAGGTTCTCGGTGTCGGAAACGGCGTTGTCCAAGAACGACTGCAGAGCCTGAACTCCGCTTGCCGGGTCGTTCGATTCCGTGATGCTCGCCGCACCTTCCTGGATCGCGCTTACCCAATCTCCCACCGCGGTGCAGATGTCGTTCGCGTATGAATTCGGGTCGGCTCCGGAACCTCCATCTCCGCCGCCACAGGCACCGGCGACGAAGGCCATCCCGACCGCGGCCGAGACGAGATGCATCCTCTTGGAACGGATCACTTTGGGTCTCCTCCTATCGAAAAATATCTGTGGCGCACGATATCCCAGGGGGTGCCGCTATCGACGGAACCGATAACCTCGTCTGGTGTCCGCCTCCCGAGCCGTATTGATAACGGGATGCTCGTCCGGGATCGGGCGCGCCACGGCCCTTCATCTCGCAGATAGATGGACCGTTTACGCGACGGCGCGCCGACCCGAGTCGATAGCCGATCTCGAGGAGAAGGGCTGCAGGGTCCTTCAATTGGACGTGACCGATCATGCCTCCGCTCAGGCTGCCGTAAAGGTGGTGGAGAACGAGCATGGAGCCGTCGGATGCCTCATCAACAACGCCGGCTACGGTCTCCATGGAGCCGTCGAGACCGTCCCGATAGATGCCGCGCGACGTGAGTTCGAGACGAACTTCTTCGGGTTGGCACATCTGACGCAACTCGTTCTTCCTGCGATGCGAACCCGTCGTGGGGGCCGCGTCGTGAACATCAGCTCGATGGGTGGAAAGGTCACGCTCCCCGGCGGCGGCTTCTACCACGCGTCGAAGTTCGCGGTTGAGGCACTTAGCGACGCGCTCCGTTTCGAGCTGCGCAGCTTCGGGATCCACGTCATCGTGATCGAACCGGGGCTCGTGCGGACGGAGTTCGGCAACACCGCGGTCGGAACCGTCGGCGACCACGCCGCCGACGGAGCGTACGGAAGCTTCAACGCCGCGCTCCAAGCGAAGATCGACTCTGCCTACAGCGGGCTCATGGGCCGGGCGGCCGCATCACCGGAGACGATCGCAAAGACGATCGCGAGAGCGATCGAGTCGCCCAGGCCGCGCAGCCGATACGTGAAGCCCGCGAGCACTCGGTTCCTCCTCGGCGCGAGACGGCTGTTGCCGGACGGTATCTTCGATGCGTTGCTGCGAACGCAGTACCCGAGCCCATCGCCGGAGGAGGAGCAGGCTTGACACTGAAGTCGATCGCAACCAACGTGCACCACGTCGGAGGAGTGGGGGCCGGTGTCTTCCTCATCGTCGGGGACGACATCACGATCGTTGACACCGGTATCCCCGGCAGGTCGGACCGGATCCTCGCCGCACTGCGCGAGATCGGACGCGATCCCTCGGATGTCGGCCGGATCCTGATCACCCATTATCACAACGACCACATCGGCAACCTCGGCCCCCTCGCAGAGATGACCGAGGCGCAGGTGTTCGTACCGTCGAAGGAAGCCGGGGTCATCCGCGACGGCGGCAAGCCGGCTCCGATGACACCGCGGGGTCTCCTCGGTGCCGCCTTCATTCGAACGGTGAAACTCAACGAGCTACCCCCGCATCCGGTCCATCACGAGGTCGCCGGCGGCGACGAACTCGACGTCGCCGGCGGTATGAAGGTCGTCGACACTCCGGGGCACACCATCGGTCACGTGGCGTATCTCCTGGTGGATCCGGGAGTGCTCTTCGTGGGAGATGCCGCAGCCAATCTACTGAGGCTCGATGTGATGCCCGTGAACGAGGATCCCTCCACGGCGGAGAAGAGCTTCCGGATCATGGCGGAGCTAGATTTCGAGGCCGCGGCGATCGCCCACGGGCGGCAGATCACCAGCGATGCCGCCGCCCGATTCCGCAAAACCGCTCGGCGCTTCTCCTAAGGTGTGCTGCCGGCAGGTCTCAGTAGCGGTTCTCACATTCAAGCTCAACCCGGACAGGTATTCCGTCAAGTGATCCTTGGAAGAAGGCCGGTCCGCGGTAATCGTCGAGACTCAGTTCGTAGTGGCCGAAGGCCCATTCCCCGTACTTGACGAGTTTGTCGCGGGCGGAAAAGAGGCTGTAGGCGCAAAGGGTCTCAACCGGTTCTCCGGCCCCCACCCATTTCGCATCGAAGACGATGTCGTAGCGCGTACCGAGGTCCGGATGGGCCGGCGGCACCCCTCTATCCACCAGCCTCACATCGGAGATCTCGTAATGGCCGCCGGACGTCGCCGCGCGATCCATTCCCACCTGCTCCGCGAGTGGCCTTTGGAGACTGCAGATGCCGCTATCGATCGCGCCCGTAACACTGATGAACCGTCGCCTCGTGCCCTTCACCTCGACATGGACTGCCTCGATACAGAACGCCGTCGGCTCAGCGATCGTCTGCAGGGTCGTGACATCGTTCGGGAAGGGATTGTGCTCCATCAGATCCAAGGGGTCTGGGGTGAAGGCCCCGGTGCTGTCCTTGAGCTCTTGCTGCGCCCGGGCCATCGCTACGAGGGCCTTGTCAACCTTCCCGATCGCCTCCCTCAGATAAGTGTCAGGAGGTTCGATCCCGGGGACCTCTACCGTCCCGTGATCGTCTTCGTCGGCATCAGTTTCGCTCGGATCCTCGTCCAGGCTTCGTTCTAGGGACTGCACCTTGTTGGAAAGGTGAAGGACCACGGCGGTTCCGACGCCGACGGTCGTCACAAGCAGTACGAGCAGGATGGATAGCGTGGTTCGTTTCACTAGTGATTCCCCTCAACTTGACCTCCGGCTGTGTATCGGAACGGCGGCTGGGTCCCTGAACTCCCATCCTCGGCGATCGGAAGGAGACGGAGCCGCCCGCAGAGAACCCTGACGCAAGCACTTCGATCCGGAGGTGATCCATGCGCGCGGCGATCTCGGTGTTGATGGCGCTGGTCCTCGGTGGGGCGCTCGCTCCCGCTCCGGTCCACGGTCTCGGCCCCCACGCTCATCACGCTCTCGACATGCAGCACGGTGGGCCCGTCCTCGAGCCCGGCGTCACGCCGGAACACGAGCGCCTCTCGCCACGGGCCGAGTCCGGAGGACCGGGCCTCGTCTACCGGAGTGGCGGCGAACCGGTCGGAGCGCCACCCGGCATCGGTCGCATGTACCGGACGGGCTTCGGCGCGGGCGAGCCCACACTCGGGATCACGAAGGACGGAACGATCTTCTTCCAGGCATTGGACGCGGGACCCACCGTTCTCCGGAGCCGGGACGGCCGGAAGTGGAAAGACGTTTCTCCGGCGATCGCCGGCAGGAAGCGTCATCCGGAGACCCTCGATCCCTTCCTTTACGTCGACGTCAAGACAGACAGGGTCTTCACCTACGACTTCCTGTTCGGCTGTTCCGAGATCTCGTACTCGGACGACAAGGGTGAGACGTGGACGACGACGCCACTCAACTGCGGATTGCAGGACCACCAGAACCTGTTCACCGGGCCCCCGGTCACGAGTCCCACCGTCGGTTATCCAAACATCGTCTACTCGTGCTCGACCCAAGCCGGCGCGACCATCTACTCGCTGGCGGCGCAATGCCTGAAGTCATTGGACGGCGGGACCACCTGGACGCCCACGGGAGCACCGGCGTTCGTGACGGATATGCAAGAGGAGAACGACCTCGGCGTGCAGGGTTACTGCCACGGCGCCGTGGCACACGGTTACGTCGGCCCCGACGGAACCGTCTACATCCCGAAGGGACTCTGCGGACAACCGTGGCTCGCGATCAGTCGCGATGAGGGATCGACCTGGGAGCGCGTCCAAGTGTCCGACATCGGCATGCCGCAGACGGCGATCGGCGTCTACGAGCACGAGGCCAGCGTCGCCGCAGACGCGAAGGGGAACGTGTACTACTTCTGGATCGCCAACGACCGGCTCCCCTACCTAGCCGTGTCGCGCGATGGAGGCGGATCGTGGGATAAGCCGATCATGGTGGGACCTCCGGGACTGGAAGAGGCTGCCCTTCCACACATGACGCTCGGCGCGACGGGGAAGATCGCGATGGTCTATTACGGAAGCACGAACTCGCCGGGCGAACCATTCCCCGAGGCGGACGACTGCAAGCCCAATATGGTCGATTGCTTCGCCGAGTTGTTCTTCCTGAATCCGCCGGACCCGGAGCGATACGAGAACGTCACCTGGAACGGGTATATGACCGCAACCGCCGATGCCTTGGCCAAGAAACCGACGTACTTCACCGCAACGGTCAACGACTCGGATGACCCACTCGTTCGCGGTACCTGTGGCCCGATCAGATGCAAGGCGGTCTACGACTTCATCGACGTCGCGATCGACCGGCAAGGGCGTCCGTGGGCCTCTTACGTAGACGCCTGTATCTCTACGTGCATCAAGGAAGGTCCGGCGAACCAGGGGAACGAGGGGTTCGTCGGGACGATCGTCGGAGGGCCGAAGCTCCGCTGACTCAGAGCTGCCAGGTATCGTCGAGGATGATCGGTATGCGATCGCCTTCGATGGTTATGCCGGTGATCTCGACGTCGGGACCCCCGACCATGAAGTCGGTGTGAACCTTCGATCTGTTCACCCCGAGTTCGTCCAGCTCATCGTTGGAAAGTTCCTCGTCCCCAACGTCTCGCGCGAAGGAGAAGCCGGTGCCGTAGGCGATGTGCGCGGTGGCGTTCTCGTCGAACAGGGTGTTCCCGAACGTCATGCCCGTCTGCCCGACGGCGGAGGCGCGGTCGACCAGCGCGACCTCGCCCAGATAGGGAGCCCGATCGTCGGTAGCGAGCTGCTCTCGTATGACATCGGCGTGAGCGGTCGCCTCCACCTCGGTGATCTTCCCGGCCTCGAACGTGACGCTGAGGCCCTCTACCGTGACGCCTGCACCGGGTAGCTGCAGGGGCCGTGTCGAGCGGATGGTCCCCTCCGCCCGTCGGAAATCGGGGCTGGTGAAGACCTCTTCGGTGGGCAGGTTGGGGACGTGGGGCTGTCCCCACGAGGTCTCGAAATTAGCCGCCGCCCATCGTCCCCTGGGGTGCAACCCGACGGTCAGATCGGTTCCGGGACCTTCGTAATGAAGCGAGTCCAGAGCCAGGTCGTTCAACGAGTCCGCCCGGGCGGCGAGCTCTTTGACGTGCGCCCACCACGCCGCCACGGGATCGTCCTCGGATAGCCGGGTGGCCCTTGCGACGGCGTCCCACAGGCGATCTACGTCGGGTTCGCCGAACAACGAGCGTGCCCAACCTTCGTTCGGATAGGCGACGATCGCCCACGAGACGGCTCGATCGTTGACCAACCTCAGAGAGAGCTCTGCCATCGCGAGCATCCTCGCCTTTCCTACGCGGTCCGCAGGTAGGTCCTCGAAGAGGTTCGGCTCGGGATCGCCCAGGACGCGGATGTAGCCACCGCGTCTGTCGGCCAGCTCCTTGGATCTCTCGAGGAGGTGGGGAGGCGTCCACGTAAGCATGTCTTCCTCGGCAAGTTCCACCATCGCATGCCGAACGTGCTGATCGACGTAGTTCACATCGACGTAGCGCGCGCCGGCCCGGTATGCAGCATCGGCGAGCAGGCGCGCGAACGGTGCATGCTCGATCAGGGCATCGATCGCGAGAACCTGATCGGGCTGGATGTTGACGCCGACCCGAACCGCTAGGTCGGCGTACCTACGAGCGAGCTCCTCCGCATCCACGCGCCGAAGCTAACCCATATTCCTCGTCGGTTAGCCGTACTGGAAACAGTGGGGCCATGCCGAAGGACCCTGCGCGGCGAGCACCTTCTCGGCGATCGCGATCTGCTGCTCGCGGGTGGCCTGCCACGCGTAGCGCGCGTAGGCGCCCCCGCCGTAGCCGAGCCATGTCGAGGGATGGAACTGGAGGCCTCCGTCATAGGTCGAGTCGAGAGCCCAGTTCCCGCCCGACTCACAGGCGGCGATCGCATCCCAGTTGACACTCGTGTCCCCGACGTCGACCGGCGGCGACACGACGTCCTGCGCGGCCGATGCGAGGGCACGTGCCTCCGCGGCCGCCTCCGCCGCTCGTCTGGCTGCGACCGCGTCCCGGAGATCGGCGACCTCGGCTTCATCCTGCGCGACTTCGGCTTCCAACTCCTCGGCGAGAGCGGTCACGTCGCCGAGGAGGTTCGTGGCCTCCTCACGTGCTTCGTCGAGATCGCTCAAACGCCTCTCGAGCTCGAGCGTGTCCACCGCGAGTGCCTCGACCTTGCGGGCGTGGGCATCCTCCGATGACTCGAGATACTTGATCTCCTTATCCAGTTCCGCGACCGAGTCCGCGGAGAGGACCGATTCGATCACCCCCGTCGAACCGCCCATGTAGAGCTCCTCGGCGATGCCCACGACGGACCGCTCCTCCTTGAGGGTTCGGCGCGCGAGAACCCGCACATCGGCCTCCGTCGCCTGGATCTCGACCTGTAAGCGATCGAGGGCTGCGCTCGCGCGCTCGAGGCGTTCGTGGGTCGAGCCGAGTTCGGCTCTGCTCGTGTTCAGCCGGTCCTGCGCCTCCTCCACATCGCCCTGAGTCTGGGCGCCCGAGGACACGATGGAGAACTGGACGACGAGCGCGATCAGCGCCAGCCCGCAGGCCGGCCAGAACGAACGCGTACGCTTCGCTGCCAGGTGGATGCTCCTCTCGTCCTCTAGCCGCTCGCCGACTCCATCGCGGGGGCGAAGACCCGTCTGCCTTGAGCTACGACACTAAGCGACCCGGTACCTGCCTCGGGACGACACGAATCGAGGCCACCGAACCTGTGTTCGACATTCGGCTCGGATTATCCCTGGTTTTCTCGGGCGGCGACCGCCCGAAAAGTAGGAGACTTGCGCCCATGGAGAAACCGATAGTCATCGAGCACAGGGACGCCCTCATCTATCTGTTGAACGAGGCTGCCGAGCTCGAGCATGCGATCGCTTGCCAGTACCTCTTCGCCGCCTTCAGCCTGAAACAGAGGGCGGACGAGGGCATAACCGAGAGGCAGCTGGAGGCCGTCGATAGATGGCGCGCTGTGATCCTCAAGATCGCCACGGAGGAGATGCTCCACCTCGCCCTCGTCAACAACCTCCTGTCCGCGGTCGGGGCGGCGCCGAGGGTGGGGCGGCCGAACATGCCCCAGCGCGGTCGCTACTACGCCCCCGGCGTCCAACTCGCCCTCCTCCCATTCGGTGAAAGGGCCCTGCGTCACTTCGTCTACCTGGAGCGTCCCGAAGGGATCAACCTCCCCGACGCCGAGGGGTTCGAGGTTCTCGAAGAGGCCAGACCGGTGATGGACCCGCGCGACATCGTCCCGCGGCCCCAGGACTTCAGCACGGTCGGCTATCTCTACTGGTCGATCGAAGAGGGCCTCCGGCGCCTCGTGGAGCGACACGGTGAGGACTGGCTCTTCATCGGGCCCAAGAGGGCGCAGGCGAGCGGCGACACCTTCCGTTGGCCCGAACTGGTGCGCGTCGTCGATCTCGAGTCTGCTCGCCGGGCGATCCAGACGATCGTGGAGCAGGGAGAAGGGCCGCGTGGACACTGGGCCGATGCGCACTACGGCCGTCTACTCGTGATCCTCGGCGAGTACCGCACCATGCGTCAGGGCGATCCGACGTTCGAGCCGGCGCGCCCGGTCCTACCGACGTTCGCGCGCAAGCCGCGCGACGCCGAGGCTCCTGCGATCGCCACCGACGAGACGACCATCCGGCTCCTCGATTCATTCAACGTGGCCTACGAAGTCATGCTTCAAACGCTCGCCCGGTTCTTCGGCAGCAGCTACGAGACGGAAGCCCAGCTGTCCGCTCTCGCCGACGTCGCAGTTGGTCTCATGATCTTCGTCATCAAGCCGCTGGGTGAATACATGAGCGAGCAACCGGTCGGACCCATGCACCCCGGTAAGAGCGCGGGCCCGGCGTTCGAGATGTTCCACGGAAGCGGATTCCTCCTTCCGCACAGCCGGGCCGCGTGGATCCTCCTGCACGAGAGACTCCTCGAGCTTCATGGGTTCCTCAACGAACTGCTGACGCGCGATCCTCGTCATTCGGAACTCTCGTCGGTCGTGTCCGCGATCGAACGGATGGCGAACACGATGTCCGACCATCTCCTCGAATTGAAGGAACGCAAGGTGACGGCCCCGGCCTCCGAGATCGCGACGGACCGAAGAGGGTAGATACCGCGACCCAAGCGAAACCCTGAGGGCCGCGTCGGTACCACTTACACTGTGTGACATGAGCCCAACCAGAGGAGTCATTCCCGAAGCGTGGGAGATGTACAAATCCCACCTGGTCCACTTCGCAAGCATCGCCGCAGTGATCTGGGTGTTCGTCGCGGTCGTCAGTGCGGTGATCGTCGAGACCGGTTCCCTGATCGCAGCCCTCGTCGGAACCATCCTCTCCACACTGGGCCTCTTCTGGGTACAGGGAGCTTTGGTGAAGGCGGTGCAAGACGTCCAGGACGGGCGGGCCGATCTCGGCATCGGTGAGACCTTCAGACAAGCGGCGCCTTTCATCGGCCGGATCACGGGGGCCGGGATACTGGCCGCTCTTGGGATCGCCTTCGGGTTCCTCCTTCTAATCGTGCCCGGCCTGATCCTCCTCACCTGGTGGATCCTGATCACGCCGGCGATCGTTGTTGAAAACCGCGGCGCGATGGAAGCGTTCGGCCGAAGCCGGGACCTCGTTCGAGGTTACGGGTGGGAGGTCTTCGGGGTGATCGTACTTACCTACGTGCTTCTTATCGTCGTCGGCATACTGCTGGGCCTGCTCCTTTCGCCGCTAGACGAGTTCGCTGCATCGCTGATCTCGGATCTCGTCAGCGGGATCGCCATGGCTCCGTTCGTCACCGTCACCTGGACGCTCCTCTACTTCAGGATGGCGGGATCGAAGGGCGCCGAGGGACCGGCCGCGCCACCTCCCACGGTTTAGCTCCGACTCAGAGATCTACCGCGACGTGCTTCACGTAGAGGTACTCGAGGATCCCCTCGCCGCCGCCCTCTCGACCGATGCCTGAGTGCTTCACTCCTCCGAACGGAGCTGCGGGGTTCGAGACGATCCCGCGGTTGAGCCCGACCATTCCCGTATCGAGAGCCTCCGTCACCCGCAGTCCGCGTTTGATGTCGCGGGTGAAGACATAGGCAACGAGCCCGTACTCGGTGTCGTTGGCCCTCTCGACCGCCTCCTCCTCGGACGAGAACGTGAAAACGGGGGCGACGGGCCCGAAGATCTCCTCCTTCAGCAAACGGGCGTGGTTCGATGCACCGACCAGGACCGTCGGCTCGAAGAAGTAGCCCGGTCCGCCCAGCTTCGATCCGCCGACGAGACACTTGGCCCCCTTCGACACGGCATCGTCGACGAGCTCGGCAACCTTGTCGCGCTGACCTGCATCGATGAGCGGACCGATCGCGGCGTCGGGATCCGTTCCCCGGCCCACCTTGAGCGCGCCCATCTTGTCGGAGAGCCGAGCCGAGAAGTCATCGGCAACCGACTCGTGGACGTAGAAGCGATTGGCGGCAACACACGACTCGCCGAGGTTACGCATCTTCGCGATCATCGCTCCCTCGACCGCGGCGTCCATGTCCGCGTCCTCGAAAACGATGAAGGGTGCGTTGCCACCGAGTTCCATCGACACGCGCAGGAGGTTCTCGGATGCCTGCTCCATCAGCTTCCGGCCGACCTCGGTAGACCCTGTGAACGAGATCTTGCGCGTCCGCGGGTCCTTGAGGAGTGGCCCGACGGTCTGGCCCGAGGAAGAGGTCGTGAAGACGTTCAAGACACCCTTGGGCAAGCCGACCTCGTCGAGTATCTCGGCCAGAGCGTTCATCGACAGTGGAGTCGCGCCTGCCGGCTTCATAACCATCGTGCAACCTGCGGCTATCGCGGGCCCGATCTTGCGCGTTCCCATCGCCATCGGGAAGTTCCACGGTGTGATCAGTACGCAAGGCCCCACGGGTTGTCGCATGACGAGGGTGCGGCCCTGCCCGTTCGCCGCGACCGTGTAGTCGCCCTCGATCCTGACGGCCTCCTCGGCGAACCATCGGAAGAACTCGGCGGCGTAGGCAACCTCCGTCTTCGACTCCGCGACCGATTTCCCCATCTCCAACGTCATCAGTAGTGCGAGATCGTCCACACGATCGTTCATCGCCTGGAAGGCGCGGCGCAGGATCTCACCCCGCTCCCGGGGAGGCGTCGCAGCCCAGTCCGTCTGCGCCGCAACCGCGGCGTCGAGCGCCTTCATCGCGTCGTCGCTGCCGGCGTCCGCCACCTCGCATAAGGTCTCGCCCGTCGACGGATCTTCCACCGGGAACGTGCTTCCTTCGGCGGAGTCGACCCACCCGCCACCGATGAAGAGACCTTTCTTCACCGCCTCGACGACGGTTCGCTCACGTGCAGTCGTGTCTGTCATGTTTCTTCCTCTGTCTCGTCGGTGACATCCTCGGTCGATAGTCCCTAAGTTCCGCGATACCCGCAACGTCCGCCGCGGAATCGCTCGGATAGGGTTCGTCGGATGGAGGACCCGGGCGGTCAGATACACCGCGAGCATCCTTTCCAAACCCCACTCGAGCAGCGGGATCCTGTGCTCCGGCTGAGGGGGCGGTTGGCGCGCGGCGTAACCATCTGGACGTCCGAAGGGCCGGATGGACCGGTCGGTTTAACCGTTTCGTCGGTTCTGGTCGCGGAGGGAACACCGTCCCTTGTGATCGGTCTGATCAACGACACGACGGGGGCCTTCGACGCGATCGGCGAGAGCCACGGTTTCGTCGTGCACGTCTTGAACGATTCGATGAGAAGCCTCGCGGAACGATTCGCCGGCGTCCGTCCCGCCCCCGGGGGGCCGTTCAAGGGACTGCACGTCGAGAACAGCGAGTTCGGTCCGGCCCTGGGCGACGTCACCGACCGCGTCTACTGCAGGCTGTTCGACTCCATGGACGCCGGCTACCAGAGGCTCGTTCGCGGCGCGATCGAGCGGGTGGAACTGTCAGATCTGAGAACGCCTCTGATCCATTTCCGAGGTCGCTACCGGAGCCTCGACCCGCCCGCCGAGGATTAGGCGGACCGGCGCATCTCTTGGAGAACCGGCATGATCCCGCCGATGTTCTCCTTGGCGACGAACGCATCTCCCCAGCCGGGGGTCCCGTCGTACGACGCCGAGAAGGCGATGATCACGCTGGTGGGGGCGGTCCGGCGCATCCTCTTCGCCGCCTCCTCGCCGGTCATCATCGGCATCATGTGGTCGAGGATCACGAAATCGGGTTGATGCTCCTCGGCGAGCCGGAGTCCGTCGACGCCGTCGGCGGCCTCGGCGACGACCTCCACGCCCTCGCTCTCGAGGACGAGGCGAAGGAGCCGCCGGATGTCCTCGTGGTCGTCCACGATAAGCACGCGCTCCACGCCCATCGAGCGGCCCCTTCGCATCATCACCCTCCCTCCCCGAGCGGATCTTCCCTGCTTTGGTTGTGAGTTCAGTTAATAGTTGTTAACTACTGTGGTCAATGACCGTATTAGATGATTTTTCTGGTTCCGGTGGTACTAGTTACCTTCCATCCCGCACCCACCTTCCACTCAGGCGGCCACCGCCCCTAACATCGAGTCATGCGGCGCCACCTCCTCCCCTTCGTGCTGCTCGTGCTGGTGGGCATCAGCCCCACGGGAACGGCCGCGTCCGTCGAGCCCGGGGACGTCTACCTGCCGGACCTCCGGACGGTCACGCCGTCGGACTTCCACCTCGTCCGGGAGGGAGGTACGAAACTCCTCCTTCTCTCGAACACGATCTGGAACGGAGGAGACGGGCCCCTCGAGATGCGGCCCGAGCACGACCTCGAGGGGGCGACCACCGACGCCTACCAGTTGCTGTTCACGGAAACCGCTGAGGGGAGCCCGCAGCAGATCGCCGAGCGTTACGCCGGCTCGTTCGCGTTCCACAAGGAGCACGATCACTGGCACTTCCAGGACCTCGCTCGCTACGAGTTGTTCGAGATGCGCAGGAACGGAAAGGTGGGCCGGCGCCTCGCGTTCAGCGAGAAGATCAGCTTCTGCATGTTCGACCAAGTACAGATCGATCCGACGCTCGAGAACGCACGCCCAGATCCTCTCTACTCCGGTAATGCCTGCGACCAGAACGCGAACGTCGGGTACTCGGTCAGTTGGGGAGACGAGTACGCCTACGACTTCGCCGATCAAGACGTCGACGTGACCGGCGTGCGACCGGGACGTTACTGGGTGGTGTCGACGGCCGATCCGGAGCACCTCATAAGCGAAACAGACGACACCAACAACGCGGCGCGGGTCGCCATCGAGATCGAGAGAGATAGAGCGCGACGTCTCAGTGAAACGAGGGGTTCGATCTGTTCTCCGTGCGGGGCGGCGACCCTAGTGAGGGGCCGCCGCTACACGTTCGAGGGAACGACGAGCCCGACCCCGATGCAAGGTCCGATGGCAACCGAACCGGTCATCCGGCTCTCCTTCAAACGCGCCGGCGCCCACAGGTGGAGGCCGATGGGTCGCGCAGGCGGACCGTTCGCGCTCACCGATGGATCCCACGGCTCGATCGGCTTCGACGGCTCCTGGTCGCGCGCCTTCACCGCGAGACGTGCGGGAACGTGGGTTCTGCGAGCTCGCTACCGGGGGGACGACGTGCTCTCGCATTCCTCCGCAAAGGTCCGGGTAGAGGTCACGAAGCCTTAACCCGCGTCAACTTCTCCTACAGGCTTTGACGTCGTCAAGATGTGTAGGAGAAGTTTGGCTGGGTCTAGAAGGCGAACGGGAGAGGGTGGAAACAGTTCGGCCACGCCTTCTGACCCTGGATCGCCAGCACGCGCTCGGCAACGGCGATCTGCTCCGTCTTGGTCGCCTGATACGCGTATCGGGCCAGCTCGCCACCGCCGAAGCCGATCCATGTCGCCGGAAGGAACTGAAGGCCGCCGTCGAACTTCGCATCGATGTGCCAGTCCCCGCTCGATTCGCACTGCGCGACGGCTTCCCAATCGGCACTGTAGGTGACTATCGACCCGCCGACGATAAGAGCCGAGGTGGGCTTCGCCTTCTGGACTGAACGCACTAGGCCTTGGAGCTCGGCAACCTTCTCGTGACGCATAGATGTGAGCGAGTTGATCTCAGTTTTTAGTTCATCCAGCCGCGCGCGGGACGCGAGTTGATCGAGATGAAGTCCGGTGAACTCGATGACCGACGCGACGACGTCGAAGCTGGATAGCGCGTCGGACCGCGAGGCTTCCACCGGAAGCGCCCCTTGCATCGTCGTCAAGCGGGTCCGTCGCTCGTCGGATAAGGCTCGCAGATCACGTTGCTCCTCGATCGCGAGGTCCAAGCGGTGCTCGATCCGGAGGAGAGCCCCCTTGATCTTCTTCGCCTCGCGCTTCGTCGAACCGAACGCGCCGGCCCCCGTGACTCCGATGAGGGCAAGCGCTAGGGCGAGGACGAGCAGGAAGCTCAGGGGTCGGATGTGGGGGGTTGCCGTCGGGCGCATCGATGGGAGATTTCTCCACCCCGCGAACTTCTCCTCCAGGCTTTAACCTCGTCAAAGGGACGCAGAGAAGTTTGTCGGGTTCGGGTCAGTCCCGAGCGATCTCTTCGAACTCCACCCGGTGCCCGAGGCCCTTCTTCAGGACCGCCGCCAGCGGCAGCCATTCCGATTCCGTCATCGAGAGCGTTCCGCTGAGAGATAGGTGCTCGCCCTCGCCCACCAGCACGGAAACGGTTACAACCACTCCCATCC
This sequence comes from Actinomycetota bacterium, assembly GCA_050694195.1. GTDB lineage: Bacteria > Actinomycetota > CADDZG01 > CADDZG01 > WHSQ01 > JBOGXG01. The sequence continues at coordinate 33,472 of JBOGXG010000186.1, forward strand.
CCATCGGGGTCTTCGTCTCGGATCGAGTGATCACACTGAACTTGTAGGCCTGGTCGTCCATCTCCGCCTCCACCCTTGCTCGCCTACAAACTAGCCCGACTGCGAGTCCCCTACATCTCGAGCGATGTTGCGACCGCGTCCCAGAGCTTCACGGCGTCACCCTTCAGCACGTCGCCCGCCGGTAACCCGGTCTCATCCTCGATGTCGTGCACCGCCGCGGCGGCCTGGGGGCCGTCGAGTCCATGGGTGTTGAGAGCGATGGCAGAGACCCTGCAGGGGCGAACGACGGAAGCGATCTCCTCGTACATGCGGACCATGTCGGCGATCGGAGGCAGTTTCGTGAACGGTGGCTCCTCGATCGCTACGTGTCCCGGACGGTGAACCAGGACGAGGCTTTCCGGAGCCGACCCGTGGAGGAGCCCCAGCGTCACGCCGGAGAAAGCGGGATGCCACAGCCCTCCCTGGCCCTCGACGACGAGAACCTCGGAGGACGGATCGCTCTCGAGCACAAGCTGCTCGGCGGCTCCCGAAACGAAATCCGAGATCACTCGATCCACCGCGATCCCGCGTCCCGCGATCATGATCCCGGTCTGGCC
>JBOGXG010000187.1:0-2501 GCA_050694195.1 Actinomycetota bacterium
GGCCAACAGGCTCGTCGTCGTCGTCTTCCCGTTGGTTCCCGTGACCGCGAGGAAGTCACAGTCGGCCACCCGGTAGGCGAGCTCGACCTCGCTCCATATCGGCACGCCCGCCTCGGACAGGGCCCGGAAGACGGCGGATCGAGGCCGGATGCCGGGACTGACGACGGCAAGGTCGGCGTCCAGCCCCCCGAGGTCGTGACCTCCGATCTCGACCTCGGCACCCAACGCTCGCAATCCGTCGGCGCGATCGGCGACGAGTGACCCGGCGCCGTTCTCCGTGACCTTCACCTTCGCCTCCAGCGCCAACAGCGCACGAGCGGCGGCGAACCCACTGATGCCAAGCCCGACGACGAGGACGCGACTGCCCTGGAACGACGTCATTCGAACAATCCCTTGTAGATGAAGTCCGCGTAGAACAGCCCCAACCCGAACGCCACGGATAAGCCGCTGAGCACCCAGAAACGGACGATCACGGTGAACTCGGGCCATCCGGCCAGTTCGAAATGGTGATGGATCGGCGCCATCAGGAAAGCGCGTCTGCCGGTTCGTTTGAACATCCCCACCTGCACTATGACCGACAAAGTCTCGACGACGTACAGACCGCCCAGCACGAGTAGCAGTAGCTGCGTGTTGAGCAGAAGCGCAAGCACCGCCATCGCGCCGCCGAGCATCAGCGAGCCCGTATCACCCATGAAGATCTTCGCCGGCGCCGTGTTCCACCATAGGAACCCCGCGCTGGCCCCGGCGAGAGCGGCGGCGACGAGCGCCAGGTCGAAGGGGTCCGACCCCGTGGCGCCGATGTCGTAGAAGATCTGGTGTCGGAACTGCCAGAAGGCGACGACCGTGAAGGCTCCGAACACCTGCGCGGCCGAGCCCACCGCTAATCCGTCCAACCCGTCGGTCAGGTTCAAACCGTTCGATGACGCCGCGATCATTATGAACACCCACACGTAGAAGAGGACCCCGAGGTCGACCTTCGTCGACCGGAAGAACGATAGGTCGGTCCCGATCCCTATGACCTCGATCGCGAGGAAGGCGAACACGATCGCAATCACGAGTTGCCCGAGGAACTTGGCGCGGCTCTGCAGACCCAACGAGCGCGACATCCTTATCTTGATGAAATCGTCGAGGAAGCCGAGGAAGCCGAGGGCCGCGATGGTCCCCATCGCCAGCACACCACTGTCGCGGAACGGCGAGATCCCGCCGGTCCCCACGTGACCGATGAGATACCCCAGCAGCGTCCCGGTGAGGATCACAAGTCCACCCATCGTCGGGGTCCCACGCTTCTCGTAATGGGCCTTCGGGCCCTCCTCGCGTATCAACTGCCCCCAGCCCCGGCGTCGGAACCTCTTGATCGCCAGGGGGGTACCGAGGAGTCCCACGATGAGTCCGACGACGGCGGCGATAAGGATGTTGGTCACGATCGCGGCTCCCCGAGGATCTCGCGCACGACGGCGCGGTCATCGAACGGGATCGTCCGATCGGCGAACTCCTGCCCGGTCTCGTGTCCCTTGCCGGCGATGACGACGACGTCGCCCGGCCGCGCCGCGGCGAGGGCATGCTCTATCGCGGCGCGCCTGTCGACGAGGATCGCGTCCGGTCCCGAGACCCGCTCCGTGGAGACCCCCTCGACGATCTCCCCCACGATCGCCGCCGGATCCTCGCTGCGAGGATTGTCGGAGGTGACGATCACGACATCGGCATGCCGAGCCGCGACCATCCCCATCAGAGGTCGTTTGCCTCTGTCGCGATCTCCCCCACAGCCGAAGACGACTATCACCCGCGCGTCGCTCGCGGCGGCTACCCGTCGCCCGGCAACGAGGACGTTGTGAAGCGAATCTGGAGTGTGCGCGTAATCGACTATCACCGCGAACGGCTGGCCCACATCGACCGATTCGAAACGACCCGGCACGGCGCTCAGCTCGTGTATGCCGGCCTCGATGTCATCGAGCGAGACACCCGCTTGCAACGCCGTGGCGGCAGCCGCCAGGCAGTTGGACACGTTGAACGGGCCGACCAGCGGGCTTCTTATCCGCGCCTCGCCTTTGGGCGAGACGAGTGTGAACTCGCTGCCGGTGGCCCGGAGCTCGACGTCGACACCCTTGATCTCGGCGTCCTCGATGGTGCCGAACCCGACGCAAGGCGTCGTGGCCCGTTCCATGATCCGGCGACCGTAGGGATCGTCCAGGTTGATCGCGCCGGTTTCCGATCTCTCCGCATCGAACAACGACGCCTTCGCCGCGAGGTAATCCTCCATGCTGTCGTGGAAATCGAGGTGATCCTGCGTGAGGTTCGTGAACGCCGCGGTCGTGAACCGGACCCCGTCGACCCGGCCGAGGACGAGACCATGCGAAGTGACCTCCATCGCGACCGCAGTCACCGATGCATCCCTCATCTCGGCGAAGAGACGTTGCAGGTCCACCGACTCGGGAGTCGTACGTGCTCCCGCTCGGTGCTCGCCCGCCACACGGGTTTCGATGGTTCCGATGATCCCCGTGGTG
>JBOGXG010000188.1:0-3288 GCA_050694195.1 Actinomycetota bacterium
CACCTGGCCGTTGTGCCCGATCCTCAACGTGAAGGATCGCTCCTCCGGTCCGGGGGAGGGAAGCCCGTCCTCCTCGATCGTTGTCGGATGCATCTCGACGTGGACGACCGCGCCGTCGGACTCGACGGATCGCACCGTCTCGGTAACGTCGAACGAAGCGCGGTAGGAGCCGCTGCCGGTGTCGTCTCCGATGTTCCACTGCGCCTCCGCGTCGGCGGTCATCGTGTATTCGAGGGTGGTCCCCTCGTCGAGCGCGTAAGCCAGATCGAGTTTCTCGGAGCGGCACGCCGTGAACGCGGTCAGCATGATCACGGCGGCGACGACGGAACGGAGCCTCATTCGCGCGAGCCTAGTCGTCTCCGTGGGTAACGCGCGTGGGAGGGCAGCGGTCCATCGCAGCTACGCTTCGACCCATGCGGGCCGACCTGATCGCAACTTTCAAGAGGGACCCCGGCGAGGCCGGATTGTTCCTGGATTTCGATGGGACGTTGTCGGACATCGTCACGAAGCCTTCGGAGGCGCGGCCGGTGCCGGGGGTCGTGGAGATCCTCGACGAGCTTTCCGCGAGGCTCAAGCTCGTTGCCGTCGTCTCCGGCCGCTCGGCTCACGAGCTGCTCGACTGGTTACCGGGCGTGGAGGTCTGGGGCGTGCACGGAGCCGAGCGGACGTTGGACGGCGAGGTCGTTATGTCCGAACGCGCTCAGGGGTTCGCCGATCTCATGAGGAAGGTGCGGATCGAAGCGGAGACGGCGGTCGCGGCGACCGGGATAGAGGGCGTCCTCGTCGAGGACAAGGGTGTGATGATCGGACTCCACTTCCGGGCCGCCGCGTCCACGGAGATAGCGGCACACGAGCTGGATCGGATCGCGGCCGAACTGGCCGAGAGACACGGCTTGCTGCGGGCCGCCGGGAAGCTCGCATACGAGTTGCGTCCTCCGGTCGAGTTCTCCAAGGCCGCGGTCGTATTGGAGCGAACGCGTGAGGAGAACCTACGCGCGGCGGCGTTCTTCGGCGACGATGTCGTGGATCTCCCGGGCTACGACGCGCTGGACGTTCTCGAGGCCGAGGGGATCGTCGGCATGCGCGTGGCAGTCGACTCGGCGGAAGCTCCGGAGGCCCTCATCGTGAGAGCGGATATCGTCGTGCCGGGACCCGCCGGGGCGGTGGAACTACTTCGGGAACTCGCCGGTTAGCACGCCGGGCTCACCGGAGGACCGCCGTCTTCGATCGCCTCGAGGTCGGCGAGTTGCGATTCGATCCAGTCCTCCGGCTTGTGCGCCTGTGCCCTCCGACGAAGGTCTTCGGCGCGCCGGGATCGGTCATCGGCGGGGAGATCGAGCGCCCTCTCCAGAGCCGCCGCCGTCTCCTCGACCGAGGTGGGATCGGCGATCTCTATCGCGGCCTCACCCATCTCCTCGAACGAACCCGCCCCAGTGGAGAGGACGAGTACACCGTCCTTCTCGTTCACGACCGGGCCTTCCTTGGAGACGAGGTTCATCCCGTCCATCAGTGGATTGACGAGCAGCACGTCGTAAACCCGGAGCGCCCCCAGTGTTCGATCGAAGTCGTCCTCCATGAAGAGGTCGATGGCACCCGGATGGAGCGCGTTGACGCTCTCGACCGAGGCCTTGATCCGCTCGGTGTAGCGCCGGTACTCGGGCATCGTCTGGCGCGACGGATAGACGCAGGCGACGAAATGTGTCGTCTCCGCGAGGTCGGGTCGGCGATCCAACAGGAGCCCGTACGCTTCGAACCCCCGAACGATGTTCTTGGACGGCTCCGTCCTATCGGCGCGCACGATCAGGGGCCCCGACGTTCGACCGCCGAAGGTCTCTCTCCACGATGCCGCCTCGGGTCCCGCGGCACGCTCGCGGAGGTCGTTCCCATCAACCGGGATCGGATACTCGCGGACCCAGGTCTGGCGGCCTTCGTACTCGACGAGGCCGAGATCCCGCTTCACCGTCGCGCCGATCCGTTCCGCACAATCGAGGAACCCGTGAACCCAGGCCGCGACATGGAAACCGAGGAGATCGGCCCCCAGCATCCCCTCGACGACGGCTTGCGGGATCGGTCTCGGCAGATGATCGAGTCCCTCGTCGCTGCAGAACGACGAGTGCGTGAAGTGGAGGGTGATCTGGTCCGGTCGCATCTTCCGTAGGTGGCCGGGCGCCGTGTACAGGTGGTAGTCCTGGAAGAGCACGAACGACGTGGGGTCCGCCACCTCGCACACGGCTTCGGCGAAGTGCTTGTTCACCGGCTCGTATGCGTGGTCCCAGGCGTCTAGCTCCGCCGCCCCGAACGCCTTCGTCTCGACCTCGTCCCAGAGGCAGTGGTTCGCGAACCACAGCATCCTGTTGGCCACCTCGTCGTAGTAACGAGCATAGGTCTCGGGGTCGACATCCAAGAGATAGACGGAGTACCCGAGATCATCGGCGAGGCCGTCCGCAACGCCGGCGTGGAGCGCTTCTCTGTCCGCATCGGAGGTGGCCGCCGCGATCCAAACCGCGTTCTCGCCCAACCTCCGGGCGACGGGATCCATCGCGCCGGCGAGACCTCCGGCCCCTCGTTTGGTTTCGAATGAATCCTCAGAACTGAGGAAAGACACGGGTCCTCGGTTGGAAACGAAGACGACGCTCGTGTCCTCCTGCATCTTCCTATCCTAGTCAGGTGCTTGTGGTCGTGGCGCCGGACAAGTTCAAAGGCACCCTGACGGCGCGCGCGGCCGCGACCGCTATCGCTTCCGGGGTCGCGCGCGTGCTCCCGGCAGCAGACATCGTTCGTCTTCCTCTAGCGGACGGGGGAGAGGGAACGATCGAGGCATTGGGATCGGCGCTCGGTGGAAAGCCGATCGTCGCGACGGTCCCCGGTCCCCTCGGCCGGCCGGTGCGGGCTTCGATGTCTCTACTCGGGAACGGCGACATCGTCGTCGAGATGGCGCGTGCCTCCGGACTGGACCTCGTCCCTGAGGATCGACGCGATGCGTTGGCTGCCACGTCGGTGGGCACCGGAGCCTCGATCGCACGAGCGTGGGAGCTGCGTCCGAGGCGGACGATCGTCGCCGTCGGAGGGAGCGCCTCCACCGACGGAGGGACCGGAGCGGCCCGCGCGATCGGGTGGCGGTTCCTCGACGCCGAGGGGCGCGACCTCCCCTGGGGCGGCGGCGCTCTGGTGCATCTGGCCGGCATCGAGTCGCCGGCCGAGCTTCCGTCCGGTGTCGTCGGTGCGTGCGACGTGACGAGCCCTCTGTGCGGCCCCGATGGCGCGGCACGGACGTTCGGGCCTCAGAAG
>JBOGXG010000189.1:0-5760 GCA_050694195.1 Actinomycetota bacterium
CGCGGCGTGATCATCGATCACACCTACCAGCTCAACTTCGGCGGCAACATGGACTTCAAGAACATGCTCGAACGTGAGCGTCTGGAGTCCAAGAAGATCTCGAAGACGCAATCCGTCACCTCTCAGATCTCGAACGGGATCGACGCCGACGACATCCACATCGGTCCCTCGGATCACGTTCCCTGGTTGAAGGATCGCAAGTGGGCGTACATCCGGATCGAGGGCCGCGAGTTCGGTGACATCCCTATCTCGATGGAGCTCAAGCTCGAGGTGTGGGACTCCCCGAACTCGGCAGGAGTCGTGATCGACGCGATCAGGTGCGCGAAGCTGGCGCTCGACCGCGGCATCGGAGGGCCCCTCCTCGGCCCCAGCGCGTACTTCATGAAGTCGCCGCCGGTCCAGTACACGGATCCCGAGGCGCACGACCTCGTCGAGGCCTTCATCAAGGACGAGGTCGTCGAGATGACCTCGAAGCTGAACGTCGAGAACTTCCGAGCGAAGCATTCGAACGGGAACGGCAACGGACACCGGAGCATCTCGGTAGACACCACGCGCCTCGCCTAACAAAAACAGCTCCTCGATCTCTGCGGCCGTCCAAAGATCGGACGGCCGCATTCTGTGACCGAGCCGAGCCAGTTCCTCAACGGTGAGACGAACGGTGGGACCTTGCTCGGTGCCGACTCAGAACGGTTTGGAGATGCCGAGTGAGGGCAGGCCGGCTCGTCGACAACTCGGACGTGGGGGACACTGGCTCCGTGAGAGAACTTCTAGCGGAGCGTGATGCCCGGCTCCTCTTCGGGTCCCAATGGCTCGCGCAGGCGACCGACGGGCTCGCCCAGGTGATATTCGCGAACGAGCTCGTCCTCGAGCCGGAGGGCTCCCCGGCGGAGATAGCGGCGCGCGTGCTCGCGGTGGCGGCGCTGACGCTCGTTCCCTATTCCTTCATCGCACCGTTCACCGGCGTCCTCGTCGATCGCTGGAGCCGGCGCGCGATCATGTTCTGGTCGAACGTAGTGAGGGGCGTCGTCCTGGGCTTCGTCGCGGTCGCGTCCAGCGCGTGGTCCGGCGACGCGGCCTTGTACGGCTCGTTCCTCGTGCTGCTGGGTCTCGGCCGCCTCTTCCTCACGACGAAAGGAGCGGTCCTCCCCTTCGTGTTGCACGAACATCACCTTCTCCAGGGGAACTCGCTCTCCGGGGGTGGCGGCATGATCGCCGCGCTGATGGGCGGCGTGGCCGGGGTGGGTGTGATCGCGTTGGTGAGCGACCCCGCGGCGTACGCCGTCGGGGGCGTCCTCTACATCGTTAGCGGTGTCATGGTCGGGAAACTCTCGAGCCCGATGGCGCATCCTCGCCCGGAGCGCGGCGACCTGATGGCGTCGTTCAAGGCAGTGGTCCGCGATCTGGGGACCGGACTTGTCGAGATCGCCCGCCGCGCCCAGGCGCGGGTGCCCTTGATCGCGGTCTTCCTCACCCGGATCGCAGCGATGATCGCAGCGATCGCCGCGATCCTCATCATCAAGGAGAGGTATCCCGACGCGGGCGACGACTTCGGCCGACTCTCGGCCAGCGCGCTCGCCCTCGGAGCGGCAGGGGCCGGCGCGTTGCTCGCCGCCCTGTTGGCCCCCAAGCTCGGGCGAAGGTTTACGGAACCAAGGATCATGCTGATCGGTTTCGTCATCGCCGGGCTCGGAACCGCGATACTCGGCGGGATCGATTCGATACCGGCCGTGCTCGGGCTCACCTTCGTCGGTGGCTTCGGCGGCTTCCTAGCGAAGGTCGCGGTGGATGCGCAGGTCCAGCGCGCGCTACCCGACGAGTATCGCGGGCGCGGCTTCGCCGTCTACGACATCCTCTACAACCTCGCCACCGTCATCGCCGCCGCCCTGGTGATCCTGGCGGAGGACGGCTCCCTACGAGCGTTCCTCGTCGGGATCGGAATCTGCATGCTGCTCCTGTCGGCAGTGCTGGCGTCTTTGGTCAAGCGTCTCCCGGTCCTCGAGGGAGCGGACGCGCGCTGACGGAGCGGTGATGTCGTTCCCTTCGCCGCGCGACGTTAGATTCTGGGCACGGATCCCTTCGAGAGGAGCAGGTGGATGACCGAGCTGCTCGGCGTGGCTCACGTCGGTTTGACGGTTACGGATCTCGACAGGAGCAGGGCGTGGTACGAGGACATCCTCGGGTGGCAGTTCCTGTTCGACGGGGAGGACGAGAGGACGCGGTTCGTTGTCGGCATCATCGCCCCGTCGAACATCGTTCTGGGACTTCGGCAGCACCGTGCCGGGACCGGAGATACGTTCGATCCGGGTCGTACCGGACTCGATCATGTCGCGTTCTCGGTGGGTTCGCGCGCCGACCTGGACACATGGCAACAGCGCTTGGTGGAGAAGGGCGTCACCTACACGCCGACCATCGACGCGCCGTACGGCCACGTTCTGAACTTCAAGGACCCCGACAACATCGCGCTGGAGCTGTTCTCGCTGCCCGCCGGCTAGATGCACCTTGGTTTTCAGGGGGTTTGCTTAGACGGCTGCCTGGTCTCGTTCACCACCTCGAGGTCGTGAACCTTCAGGCGGCCGACCTCGAGCTCCTTGATCCTCAGCTGCTCGATCACCGCTCGCTTGACGGCGAGCTTGCCGATCGCGATGGCGCCGACCGCGACGGAACCCACCGCGATCGTCCCGATCGCCAGCGCGCCTATGGACCGGGCGCCCACGGTGGTCGCGATGTTCGCGACGAAGGGAGTGGCGTCGCTCCGGGCGAGATGGGATCCCATGTGCGGTGCCCCTTTCTTGCTACAGCTCGGCCGCGGCCGGCTTCGGTTGAGCCCCCGGCCTCACGGGGGCGGGACAGCAATCGCGTGCGCAGATGTCGTGACTCGCCGGGAACTTGCCGAGCGCCGCTCTGCTCGGTCCGGTGCCAAACCGCTCGGCGATGAGATCCACGATCATCCGGACGTACGCCGGATGCGCGCCCACCGCCTCGGCCCGCACCATATTGAGTCCCAGCCGCGCCGCGGTCGCGGCCGCCTCGACGTCGAGGTCGTAGCGAACCTCGAGGTGGTCCGAGACGAAGCCGATCGGGACGACGATCACGTCGGTCACGCCCTCCGCCGACAGCTTCTCCAGATGTGCGACGACATCTGGCTCCAGCCAGGGAACCTCCAGAGGGCCGGAGCGCGACTGGTAGACGAGAGCCCACGGATGATCACCGGTAGCCGCGCTCACCAGACGCGATGACTCAAGCAGCTGATCGACGTAGCTCGAAGTCTCCGCCATCGCCCGGGGGACCGAGTGCGCGGTGAAGACAAGGTGGACGCCGGCGCGACGTTCCTCGGGGATCGCCGCGAGCGCGACCTTCACCTTCTCTGTCTGCGGTTCGATGAAGCCGGGGTGGTTGAAAAAAACGCGCAGCTTGTCGATCTTCGGCGCGCCCGGTCCGACGGCGCTCTGGGCCGCGGCGATGTCCTCCCGGTACTGGCGACAACCCGAGTAAGAGGAATAGGCCGAGGCGACGAAACAGATCGCGCGCGTGATGCCGTCGTCGGCCATGCGCTGCACCGTGTCAGTGAGGAGGGGGGCCGAGTTGCGATTGCCCCAATAGATAGGTAAATCGATCCCCTCCTCGAGCGCCTCGATCACCGCTCGGTTCTGAGCGTTGATCGGGCTGACGCCGCCGAAGAGATGGTAATGCTGCGCGACCTCCTCGAGCCTGGCGCGGGGCACGCCCCGACCCCCCGTCACGCGCTCGAGGAAGGGCATCACCTCGTCGGGGCCCTCCGGTCCGCCGAAGGAGACGTAGAGGACGGCGTCGTAGAGGCGGGGGTTGTCGTCGTATGCACCGTGGGAGGGCCGCGTCGTCATCCGACGAGCATATGCAGCCCCGCGTTTTCGGGTGATGATGGCCGTATGGAATGGCGCGAACCGCTGATCCGAGGCGAGAAGGTTTGGCTCCGCGGCTACACCGAGGACGACCTCGAGCCCTACGAGCACTTCGTCAACAGCAAGGACGCCCTTTGGGCCGGATACTCGACCCCCATGCCGGCCGCGAAGATCCGGGGCTGGTTCGAGAAGGTCGTCGCAGAGCACGGCAGTGACGGCTATTACTTCGTGGTGTCGCCCCTCGGCTCGCACGACTTCATCGGGACGACGTGGGTGTGGAATATGGGGTCGCGCATCGGCGGCGCGGAGTTCTCGATCTTCATGGACGACCCAACGAGGTGGGGGCATGGGTTCGGAACCGATGCGGCCAACGCGACCACCGACTTCGTCTTTGGCTTCACGGAGATCCCGCGGCTGTGGCTGGCCACCGATGAGGCGAACCCTCGCGCGCAGCGCTCGTTCGAGAAGGCCGGCTTCGTCCGGGAGGGTTTGATACGGCGCTACGCGATGCATCTCGGCAAGCCCGTGAACGGCGTTCTGATGAGCATGCTGCGGAGCGACTGGGATGCGCTCGACCGGCGGCGGAGCTGGGACTACGACTGACGGTCAGCGCACGATACCGATCGTCTCGAGGTACTCGCCCTCGTAGACGACGCTTCCGTCGGTGGCCTGGTTGAAACTCTCGACGAGCGTCCGGATCGCGGCAAGGCCGCGCCGGTATGCCTCCGCCGGGAGCTTCTTCTTCGCGGTGATGGCGGAGCCGTTGGATCCGAGCGCGATCATGTACTCGTCCCACGAGACGTAACGGAACGTCAGCCACTTCGACGTCGAGGTGACCTCGTCGCAGTGAGGGCCGAGCAACTCCTCGACCCCCTCGCGTGTCCCCCACCGCAGAGGTTCCGGAGCATCCTCCGGGAACTCCTTGAGGGGGCCGCGCTGCGAACGGATGAAGGTGCCGACGTTGCCCTCCGGCGTCCATCCCGTCACCGCGACCCTGCCTCCGGGTCTCACGACGCGGGCGAGCTCGGCGGCGGCGCGCGCCTGATCGGGGGCGAACATCACCCCGAAGACCGAGGCGACGATGTCGAAAGTGCCGTCCGCGAAAGGAAGTCTCTCGGCGTCTCCCTGCAGCCATGTGACGGTCGCATCGGCGGTGCGGGGTCGCCCGTTGGCGATCATCCTCTCGGAGAAGTCGAGCGCGACGACCTGCGCTCCGCGCCCGGCGGCCGCCAGCGAGAGGTTGCCGTCCCCGGCCGCCACGTCGAGCACCCGATGGGTCGCGTCGATGCCGATAGCGGCGACGAGCTCGATCGACGCCGGCTCGACCCGCGGACCGGTGTAGGAGTAGTCGCCGGCGTTCCACTCGAGCCTGGCCTGGGCTTTCAGTGCCTCGATCGTCCCGGGTTCGTTCGTCACGAGCCGAGCCTACGGTTAGGCTGACCGACCGTGGGAGACATAGCGGACGTATTCGAAGAACTCAGACGAGACGTGGTCTCGTTCGTCGAGTCGCTGCCCGTTGCCCATCTTCAGCGCCGGCTCCCCGCGGCTCCCGAGTGGACCGTCAGGGACGTGATCGCGCACCTCGCCGGCGACGCCGACGGCGTGAACAACGGCGACTTCCCGCGCGAGTTCTTCAACTCGTTCGGGGACGCCGACGCGGTGCGCGAGCTGAACGCGTGGACGGCGAACCACGTTGCCGTCCGGAAGGACCTCTCGCTGCAAGAGGTACTCAAGGAGTGGGACGAATCGGCGGCGAAGATCGTGTCGGCTCTCCGCGGCGACTCGGCGATGCCCGAGAACGTCCCGATGTTCGCCGACCGCGTTCTCCTCACCGACCTCGCGGTGCACCAGCAGGACATCTTCGGCGCCTTCGGGATCGAGA
>JBOGXG010000190.1:0-12113 GCA_050694195.1 Actinomycetota bacterium
AGGTCGACGAACTGCTCCCCCACCGCGCTCTTACTGCTGACGCGCGCCTCTACGTTCTGCGGGATCTTGTCCTCCCACTCCGATTCGATCAACAGCTCGATATCGACGCCGTCCTCGTTCAGGCTGAGTTCACCCACCTGACCGATCAGGACCCCGCGATAGGTGACCTCTTGATTCGTGAAGACGCCGCCCGAGTTGCGGAAGTCGGCGGTGACGCTGAACGGCGGGTTCACAACTCCGCCGCCGACCAGCTCTAACAGCACCCACCCGACCATCACCACGGCCAGGACCGCTACCGCGACGACGTTGACGGCGATCTTGGCCTTCGGGGTCATGAGCCCTCACCGGGGACGTCGCCCCTCTCCCCCTTGGTGTTGCAGTTCTGCAACGCCTCGCAGAGGACGGCCTGCACCTGGATGTAATCCCCCTGCCCTTTACCGCCAGGCCCCCCTCCGATGCTCTTGGGGAACAACTGGAGGAAGGTTCGCAGCTGGGATATGTCCGTGCGGAGTTCTCCGTCCGCGCCGGCGAGGGCGCGGAAGACGGGCCGCAGAGACTTCAACTGTCGATCTATCGAATCCTCATGCCGGGCGAGGAACCTCGAACTCACCGAGCCGAATCGCCTCAGCGACCGGAACAGACGACCGAGTTCGTCTCCCTGATCCGCCAGCAGCACGTTCGCGTCCTCGAGGGAGTCGAGGAAGCTGTCGAGCGTCGCCTGATTGTCGGCGAGCGTCGAACCCGCCGAAGCGAGGTGATCGATCGCCGCGGCGATGTCGAGGCGCCGGTCGGCCAGGACGGACGTGAACGTCTCGAGTTCCTCGAGGGTCCTCCCCAATCGAACGGCCCGGTCTTCCAGGATCACGGCCTGGGCGTGCGTGAAGCGGTTGAGATCCTCGAGTCCCCCCTCCCCCACGAAACCGGAGAGATCGGATAGGAACGTTTCGACGTCCACCCTGCGATCCGTTTTCTCGATCGGTATCTCGAGCCCGCCGTCACCGATGAAGGGGGCGCCCGTGGCTCCCGGTTCGAGCTCTACGAACTGTTCGCCCAGCAGCGACGTCTGGCGGATCACCGCTCGAACGTCGGTCGCCGGCACGTTCTTCGACGGACTGATGGCCATCGTCACCTGGGCCACCATGTCCCCGTCGCGCAAGAGAAGCTCGATGTCCTTCACGAGCCCGACCTCGACGTCCTGTACCTGGACCGTTCCACCGACGACGAGATCGCCGACGTCCTCGAAGTAGGCGACCACCTCGTTACCGGAGACGTTGCCGGTGAGCGCGCAGCTTCCGGCGAAGAGAGCCAGGAGAAGGCTCGCGACGAGCATCCGTAGTCGGATCACCAGTCACCCCCGTAGCCCTCGAGGAACCAACGACTCAGCATCTCCTCGAACCGCTGCCGGCCTATGTCGTCGACGAGAGACCTCAGCTCGGCCCGGTCTGCGGGATCGAGCGTCGATTGACCGGGGAAAACGATGCAGAGCGGTATCAAGCGCTTGATGAGGAAATCGAGATCGTCGTCGTAGGGATTCGGGATGAAGCTGAGAAGCGTCCCCTTGATGTCCTCCGGTGTGGCGGCCGGTGTCAGCGAGAACACCGTGTTGGCCACCACTTGCATCCGCTCGCAGGTGATCGTGTCTCTCGAATCGAGGCGATAGTTGTACCCGGCACCGGCGGTCCCGGGTGGAGCCTGGCGGCCCGAGTAGGCGTGGAGGCCACGCCCCAAACCATCGGTCGCCCCTAGGGCCTCGGCTATCACGTTGCTCCACTTGATGCCCTTGGTGAGCTCGTCCTGATGCGCGAGAACCGTTCGGAGGACGTTGGCGAGGCGACCGAAGGACTCGCCTAGATCCTCACCACTGGACGAGAGCAGTCCCGCGACCTCATCGCTAAGGAAAGTGATGTTCTCGATCGTTCCTTCGAGGTTCTCCTGATCGGCGAGGAGGGCTTCGGTGACCAGACGGAAGCGCTCGTTCACGAGCCCGATCTGACTGGCGCGGTTCGCCACCGAGGCGAAGAGGCGATCGAGGTTGCGGATCAATCCCCTGATGTCGCCGTGCGAGTCGGCGAGGTTCTCCAATACCGTCGCGGACCCCTCGAGCGTCCCGGCCAGCTCCTCCTGTCGGCCCTCGAACACGTCGTCGAGACTCGAGATCAGCCGCGCGAGCGCCCCACGCTTTTCGTCCTGGCGAGGCTCGAGGGCTTCCAGCAGACCCTGGAGCTCGGTCAAGACGTCGTCGAGCTCTGCCGGGACGGAGGTATCGGCGAGGTCGATATGAGCACCGTCCTCGAGGAGCGGTCCCGACGAGTAGGCCGGGAACAATTGGACGTACCTATCGGATATCACCGTGACGGGGATGACCGCGAGACGCGCCTCGGCGGGCACCTTTATCCCTTCTTCTATCTCGAGCGTGAGTTGGACGGAGTCGGGATGTGGCTCGACCTCGGTAACGCTCCCGACCTGGACCCCGCGCACCATGACGCGCGCTCCGGCGAACAGGTTCGGCCCCCGCTCGATGGCGGCGGTCACCGTGTAGGTCTCCGTATCCGGCCGCGCCGTGGAGTAGGCGACCAGCGCCCCGCCGATGACGGCGAGCGTAGTGAGGATCGACACGATGCGAGGCCTCATGGCAGCGCCTTCCCGGTACGTCCGGGCGTCGGCTGAACGTTGTGGATCGGCAGCCCGGGCTTCTCGGGAGATCCGTCGGGAACGCATGTGTCCTCGGAAGTGACCGCGCAGGCGTTCCCTTCGACGAAACGACCGAAGCTGCCCGGCTGCGCGAACATCTGTTGCGCGGTACCGAGCCTCTCCAGGGATCGCTCTATGTCGTCGAGTTCGGCCTCCGCCGATAAGAGGAGCGAGTTGAGGTCTCGCACGCCGAGTTGGATCGAGCCTCTCGCTACCTGAACGAGCGTGCCGAGGTTCCTCCCGAGATCGTTCGTCGCGGCTAGGAGCGACGAGATCGTCTCGCGGCGTTCGGCGAGTTCACCGAGTACCTCGGCAGAGTTCTCCAATATGCCTTCGATGTCGGGACCCGTGACTGCGAGAGTGCCGCTCACCTTGTTGAGGTTCCGCAGCAGCCGCCCGATCTCCACGCTCTTGCCGCTCAGTACCTCGCCGACGTCATCGATGCCGACCAGCGCGTTGCGGAGCTCATCGCCGGACCTCTCGAACGTCCCGGCGAGCACGTTCAGGAGGCTGCGGAGCGACTTCTTGTCGACCTGCTCGAGAACCTCGGTCCCTTCGTTCGCCGCCTGATAGATGTCGAAGGGGATCTTCGTCTGCGATATGGGGATGACATCGCCGTCCTCGAGGAAACCCTCGGATGCGGCACGCGGATCCTGCCCCGCCACGCGTGCCGCGACGATGCTTCTCGGCATCTGTAAGTCGATGAACTTCTGGCCGAGCAATGTCTTGAGCTTCACCTCGAGCCGGGTTTCAACCGGAAGTTCGATATCCCTGGAGATCTCCATCTCGATCCGAGCGGCATCCGGTTCGAGGCTCACGCCCGTTACCTGTCCGACCCGTACGCCGGCCAGGCGAACCTCGTTCCCCGACTGGACGCCTGCCGCATCCCGCACATCGGCAGAGATCGAATAGACACCGCGGAGTCCTTCGAAGCGGTTCAGGGAGAAGGCGAAGGCAACCGCGATCCCCAACAGCACCATCGAGATGGCACCGACGAGGGCGGGTCTGCGTTCCCGGAATGACCTCATGGCATCCACCTCGCCCCACAGGTCCCGGCGTCGTCGCGACATACGTCTATGACGTGGATGTTGCTCCATTGCCCGTAGGAAGTGGCGCGCTCTGCGGCGATGAGGAACTTCGGCAACGCGTTGATGGCTCCGCGAAGATCCTTACGTTTGTCGTTGACTGCATCGAAGATCGTCGCGAGATCGGCAAGCTCGACCTCGAGGTTCTTGTCGTTCCTCTCGATGATCCTGTTGAACCTGGTCGCCGCGTCGTCCAGCGTTACCAGTGCCGCGGAGAGATCCTCTTTGCTTGCCGCGACGTCCCCCAGAAAGTCGTTGAGGGCCGCCAGTGTGGTTCGCAACTGTGCGTCACGCGAGGCAAGGTCGGACGTAACGATGTTCAGGCTGTCGAGAACCGTCTGGATCTCGCGATCCTTGGAGGCGAGGGTAGTTGTCAGATCGGCGGTGTTCGCAAGGATCGCCTCCACTTCGTCCCCGCGGCCCCGCAGGGCTTTCACCAGAGCCTCCGAAACGAGGTTGATGTCGGCAGGGTCGGTCGAGCGGATGAGGGGCCGGAGACCGTTGAATAGCGCACTCAGATCGAAGGCGGGTTCGGTGCGATCCACCGTTATGACTTCGTCGGCTTGAAGAAGACCTGTCATCGTGAGGGACGGGTCCTCGACCAGCGTGATCATCCGCTGCCCGACGAGGTTCCTGAATCGGACCTCTGCTCGAAGGTTCGCCGGAAGGTCCGTCCCCTCGTCGATGGTCATCGTCACTATCGCGATGCCGCCGTCGACCTCTATCCCCTGGACACGACCGATCGTGACGCCTGCCGCCTTCACCAGATCGCCCTTCAGAACGCCGGTGACATCGGTGAACTCGGCCCTGATCTCGTAGGGAGATGAGAAGAAACGGAAGTTGCCGATGATCGACGCGAGCCACATCGTCACGATGATCGTGACGATCGTGAAGATGCCGAGTTTGACCGCGGTCCAGCGGATGCTGCCGATCATGGCGATGACTCCTCGGCGGCCAGAGCCGCGTCGTCCCCGAGGAGGAGCCGAGCGAGCGCCGAGATATCGCGCGCCCGGATGCCGGCGAGATCGAGTGGCTCATCGCCGAAGGCCGAGGGCGCGGGACGGCCGACGTTGGGATCACCCGGGTCGTTCCGGTCCGGCGCCTGGCCCGATCTGTACAGACCGCGCGAGTCGAGGCCGGGCGGTTGATAGACCTGCCAGCAGGTCAGGTCCTGCGCGAAGAGCCCCGCACATGGTTGCGATAGCCCCGAGTTCCACACGGTAGTGAACGGCTCGAGGTCGAGCACGATGCGCCGCAGGTCGTCGGATCGGGCGGCGAGGATCTCGGCCAGCGTCGCGCCCCGATCGACAAGACGTCCGAGGTCCGACTCGATGCTTTCCTGGAACGTTGCGGCATCGTCGAAGAAGGTAGGGACCGACTGAAGGTTCGAGGTCAACTCGGGGGCCGCGCCGACCAATGCTCTATTCGCCTCGTCCAACGATTCCATGAACGATAGAAGCGTCTCGTCGTTGTCGTCCAACCACGCCGAGAACTCGTTCAGCTGCCGGAGTGAGAGATCGAATTCGTCGGATCTGGAGTTGACCGCTCTGAGAGCGACGAGCCCGCGATCCAAGGCCTTCCTCGCATCCCTCTCGCTGCCCGTGAATCCCTCGGCCAGGGTTCTGAACACCTCCGAGAGATCGCTGAGAGGAACCTCCGACAGGAGGTCATGGCCCCGCTGAAGCGCCCGCTCCAACTCGAGTGGCTCAACCGTTCGCGCGTCGGGGATCTCGCCGGCTTCGACCAGCGACTCCGAGGATGTGGTCTCCTCGGGCGGGATCAGCTCCACCCACTTCTGACCGAAGACGGTCTTGGACCGGATCTCGGCGGAGGTGTCGGCGGGGAGTTCGACATCGGTGTCCAGCGCGAGTCGCACGACGGCATCGCCGTCCCCGTCCAGGTCGATGTCGGAGATCGTCCCGACGAGAACGCCCCTCACCTTCACGTCACCGTTGATGGGCAACTGCTGACCGACACCCGGGCTCGAGAAGAAGGCGTTGACGGGTTCCCCGCCTCGGAAGCCTCCCTTGAGGAAGATCCACGTCAGAGCGATGGCGCCGGCGAATAGGGCTATGGCCATGAGGCCGAGAACAGTGTTACGAGCGCGCGCCAACGGACTCCTCAGAAAGAAACGCCGCACCGGTCATACCCGGTGGCCGAAAATACCTAAAAAGGACTTTCCAATCATGCTCGCCGCCCCAGCCGCAATCCATAGGCATTCCTACTTATGACCCACCCGGAAAGAGAAAACAAGAGCGGGGCGCCTAGGCGCCCCGCTCCTTAGATCGGATCTTTCGGCTTAGCGACCGACCGGGTTGTCTCCCTGGCCCTGGCCGACGATCACGAAGTTGCAGGCCGTGCCGTCTTGACCGGTGAAACGCACCGGGGCCGTCAGGGTGAGGCCGTTCCCGAGGCCGATGAACTCGTTCGGGTTATTGGCGTCCACCGTGAAGTTCGCCAGCGGGATCTGGTGGTTCCCGAGGCTCTCCGCGGTAACCGTGACCGTTCCCGTCCCAGTGATGATGATTCCCGTCAGGATGTCCCCGCCGGTGATCTCGACGACGTTCTGCAGCGGGCCCTGAGCGGGGTCGGTGGAAGCGGTGCAGTCTCCGGCGCCGAGAAGGCCACCGCCACCGGCGTAGTTCCGGACGGCCAGTGCGCCGTCGGAGCCGGGAGCCTGAAGGAGACCCATCGCACCGATCGCTTCGGACTCGATGTCGCTGCCGTTCGTATCGGCGACCTTCGCCTTGCCCTGCAGCCGTACCTTCTTCGTCGCGGCATCCACAACCGGAGCCCCAACGAGCATCACCAAAAGAGCAACCGAGATGGCCGCCAGGAACGACGAACGCTTTTCGCGCCGCGACAAACTAGTCATTTCCACTGCTGAATTACCTCCTATGGGATCGGACAACCCTCCAGAA
Source organism: Actinomycetota bacterium (assembly GCA_050694195.1). Classification (GTDB taxonomy): domain Bacteria; phylum Actinomycetota; class CADDZG01; order CADDZG01; family WHSQ01; genus JBOGXG01. Next base: position 6,698 of record JBOGXG010000190.1, read on the forward strand.
AGCCCAAAGTAACTAAGCCACTCCTGAATGGCTAGGCCTTTGCGCTAAATACGGAGGCATTCGTCCTTCCGACCTACGCCGAAGCGTTCTGACATGACGTATGAACGCCGGTGCGCCTGCGAAGTTGCTCGTCCCTCAAAGATCTGGTCGGCGTTCCCGCGTCAGATGGGCGGACCGCTCCTTCCTCCAGGCGTCGATCGCGCCGTGATCCCCGGAAAGCAGGACGTCCGGGACCCGGTGGCCCCGGAACTCCGGCGGCCTCGTGTACTGCGGGTACTCCAGCACCCCCTCGGCGTGGGATTCGGACGCGAGTGATTCCTGGTTGCCGAGGACGCCGGGGACGAAACGCGACAAAGCCTCGATCACAACCAAGGCAGGCAGTTCGCCACCGGCCAGCACGTAATCGCCGATCGAGAGCTCTTCATCGACCAGAGCGAGGCCGACCCGCTCATCCACCCCCTCGTACCGTCCGCAGATCAGAACGAGGTGATCCTCGTCTGCGAGCCGACGAGCGGTGCCGTGGTCGAACCGTTGCCCGCGCGGCGACAGCAGGATCACCCGGGAATCGTCACGACGCACCTGTTCGACGGCGGCGAAGATCGGCTCCGGGCGCATCACCATGCCGGGCCCGCCTCCGTAGGGCTCGTCGTCCACGGACCGGTGGCGCCCCAGGCCGAACGGGCGGAGATCGTGTAGGCGGACCGAGAGCTTCGCCCCGGCGACGGCCTTGCCGAGCAGGCTCGTGGACAGATGGGGCTCGAACAGCTCCGGGAACAGGGTGATGACGTCGATGTGCATCGTTCGCCGGAGACTAATCGAGCAGCCCCTCAGGGGGGTCGACGACGATCTCTTTCGCGGCGACGTCGACCGAGAGCACTATCTCTTTCACCATCGGTATGTATCGCTCGCCTGCGGGTGTCGCGAGCACCAGGAGGTCCTGGGCCCGACCCTCGACGACGCCGGTGACCTCGCCCAACAACTCCCCGGCGGCGTCGTTCGCGGTCGCGCCGATGAGGTCCTCGAGCCAGTACTCATCCTCGTCGAGCTCCCTCATCTCGTCGTCGGAGACGTAGAGCGCGCCCCGCAGGAGCTCGGCTTGGTTGCGGGTATCGATCTCCTCGAAGGTCACGAGGAAACGGTCGCGATGCGGCCTCGATGACGCAACCACGAGCACGGAGCCGTTCTCGTGGATGAGACGCGACCCGGGATCCCAGCGCCGAGGATCGTCGGAGATCCGCTCGACGTACACCTCACCCGTTATCCCGTGAGGTTTCCCGATCTGTCCGACCAGGAGACGGCCGGCGACCGGCTCGTTCAGTCCACCACCTCGACGGAGACCGATCGTCCCTCTCCCTGACCGGCGGCTTTCGCGATCGTTCGCAAGGATCTGATGATGCGGCCGCGCTTCCCGATGACCTTCCCCATGTCGTCGGGATGGACGGTGATCTCGTAGATGATCTGATCCCGCTCGCCCTCCACCTCGGCGATCTCGATCTCATCGGGAGAGTCGACCAACCACGGCAGCGAGTACTCGAGGAACGCCTTCGCGCTCATGCCTACGCCTCGTCCTTGTCCACATCGGCCTCGGGAGCGGCGGGCGCTTGATCGACCGCCTCGGGCAGCTCTGCCGGTTCGGCCCCCTCGGGGGCGGTGTCGGGCGACGCCTCCTCGGCGACGGATGCCGCCGGGGTGGCCTTGACCGACGCAGCAGGCGTCGGCTTCTTGGCGCCGGCGGCGGGCACGGGAGCGGGCGGAGGCGCCTCCCCGGTGAACGCGGACCACGCCCCGCTTATCTGCAGCAGCTTGCGCACCTGGTTAGAAGGCTGCGCACCGCGAGCCAACCAGTGAAGCGCTCGGTCGTTGTCGATCGCGATCTGGGACGGCTCCAAACGAGGTTGGTAGTGCCCTATCGCTTCGATGATCCGGCCGTCGCGCGGGCTTCTCTGGTCGGCAACCACCACACGGTACGACGGCTGCTTCTTCTTGCCGACGCGCATCAACCTGATCCTGACCATGCTTCTCCTTACGGGGAATACGAGAGGGCGCCAAAAGGGCCTCTGAGCAGCGCACATAGTAACAGAGCCGGTCCCGGACCCGCCGCGTGGCTCTCCTCGGACGGCTACAAGCCCATCCCCGGCGGCAGCTTCATCCCGCCGGGGAGACGCATCTTCTTCCCCTTGCCGGTCGTCATCGATCGCATCATCTTCCGGACCTGGTCGAACTGCTTCACCAGTTGGTTCACGTCCCTGATCGTGGTGCCCGAACCGCGGGCGATTCGCTGTCGCCGGCTGCCCTTGATGACCGCGGGGTTGTTCCGCTCCTCCAGGGTCATCGACCTGATGATCGCCTCGATCTTCGGCAGCTGTGCGTCGACGTCGGCTCCCGCCGGAAGCTTGGCCATCCCCGGCAGCATCCCGAGAACCTGCGACATCGGTCCCATCTTCTTCAGCGCCTGCATCTGGGACAGGAAGTCGTCGAAGGTGAAGTCGGCCTTACGGAGCTTCTCCTCCATCTTCTTGGCTTCGGCCTCGTCGAAGGCGGACTCGGCCTTCTCGATCAGGGTTAGGACGTCGCCCATCCCGAGGATGCGCGATGCCATCCGATCGGGATGGAACGGCTCAAGGTCGGCGAGCTTCTCGCCGACACCCGCGAACTTGATGGGCTTCCCTGTGACGTACGACATCGACAACGCCGCGCCGCCGCGCGCGTCGCCGTCGAGCTTCGTCAGGATGATCCCGGTCAAGTCGACCTCTTCGAGGAAGGATTCCGCGACATTCACCGCGTCCTGGCCCGTCATCGCATCGCATACCAGCAGGGTTTCATCGGGAGAGGCGGCCTTCGCAACGTTCGACAACTCCGCCATCAGGTCCGGATCCACGTGCAGCCGGCCCGCCGTATCGACGATCACGTCGCTGTATCCCTCCCTGGATGCCTCTAGGAGAGACTCTGTCGTCACCGCGCCCGGGTCGGTCGCGTTCAGGTCCGCATGAACGGGGATGTGTATCTGCTCGGCCAAGAGCTGTAGCTGCCGGATGGCCGCCGGCCTTCTTAGATCCGCGGCGACGAGATACGGGTTCCGACCCTGACCCTTCAAGAGTTTCGCCAGCTTCGCCGACGCGGTGGTCTTTCCCGACCCCTGCAACCCCGCGATGAGGATCACGCGCGGGGGCTTCGGAGTGGGCTGCAACCCCACGGCCTCATGTCCCAGCACGTCGATCAATGCTTCGTGCACGAGCTTGATCACGTGTTGGGCGGGCGTCAGGCTCTTGTGGATCTCGGCCCCCTCTGCACGCGCGCGCACATCGGTCACGAACGCCTTCACGACTTTGAGAGAAACGTCGGCTTCGAGAAGCGCGAGACGGATCTCCCGCAATACCTCGTCGACCTGCTTCTCCGAGAGACGGCCGCGCGAACGCAGACGAGTGAAGATGTCGTCGAAGCGGTCCGTGAGCGAATCGAACATCGGTTAAAGCTAGCCGGTGAGAAGGACTAACGCGCCCAGCACGAGCAGACCGAGACCGAGGATCGTGGTGCCCGCCTGGAGCATCCCGGAGCGATCGCGGCTCCAAGTCGTCGACCGGTTGATGACGGCATAGGCGAGGACGACGAAGCCTGCGGCCACGAACAGCGGGCCCGCCACCTCGTCCTCGAGCAGGATCCGGTAGAGCAGGTAACCGATCAACACGGCCCCGACCTTCAGGGGGACGTTCATTTTCTCCGGGATCGGCGGTGGCCGCTCGTCATCGTTCATGTTGCGATGTACCGGGCCAGGCCCTCGTGGAGAGACACCGGCTCGACCCCGAGGATCTTCTGCGTGAGGGACGAGTCGACGAGGCCGTCTTGAACGGCGAAATCGATGCCGTGTGGTGTCATCGGGGGCCGCGGCAGCAGCGCGAGAGGAGCCGTGGCGAGCTTCGCCAGCAGCAGCGGAACCGGAACGACCAACCGTCTCTTGCCCATGACTTCCAGCAGGGTACGGATGATCTCGTTCATCGTCATGATCCTGGGGCCCCCGATCTCGAAGATGTGGCCCCAGGCGTCGTCGGATCCCAGGATCCTCTTGAAGGCCATGCCGATGTCGTCCGCATGAACCGGTTGAACGAACTGCGGTCGCACACCCAGTTGGGGAACCACGGGAGAGAACCGCGCGATCTGCGCGAACCGATTGAGCGCGCGGTCGGCCGGACCGTACGCCCACGAGGGGCGGACTATCGCGAACTCAAGCGCGCTCTCCCGCAGCGCGCGTTCGGCCAAACCCTTGGCCCGATACCACGTCTTGTGGCTCGTCACGTCGGCTCCGGCGCCGCTCAGGTAGACGTAACGCGCAACGCCCGCCCGCTTAGCCTCGACGAGGAGGTTCTGCGTTCCTTGTCTGTCATAGCGGTCGTACGTGAGGCCCTTGCGCGGGATCTCGATCGGATGGTTCGGGAATTGGAACGCTCCCACCACCGCGCCGACTCCCTCCAACACCCCGGCCAGACTCGCGGGATCGGTGACGTCCGCTCGCCGGGCCTCCGTTCCCGCCAGCTCCGGGATACGGGCCACCTTGCGGGGGTCGCGGCCCAAGACGATCACGTGATGCCCGCCGTCGAGTAGTGCCCGCGTGATGTGCCGTCCGAGGAAGCCCGTCCCTCCCGCGACCGCGATCGTCGACGCGGGCCGCCGGTGACGGCTCACGCCAGGAGCGCGTCGACGAATGTCTTCGGATCGAACGGTTCGAGGTCGTCGATCCCCTCGCCGACCCCGATGAGCTTGATCGGGATACCGAGTGTGTCCTCTATGGCCAGCGCGATCCCACCCTTGGCGGTGCCGTCGAGTTTGGTGAGGATCACCCCCGTCACTCCCGCGGCGTTCGCGAACTCGCGCGCTTGGACGAGTCCGTTCTGCCCCGCGGTCGCGTCGATCACCAGAAGCGCTTCGTGAACCTTGCCTTCCTTCTCGATCACGCGCCGCACCTTAGCCAGTTCGTCCATCAACGCCGTCTTCGTATGGAGCCGCCCGGCGGTATCGACGAGAAGAACATCGAGGTTGCGCGCCCGGGCGAACTGGAAGGCGTCGTATGCGACCGCGCCGGGATCGGCGCCCGGCTGATGCCTCACGAGTTGAGCCGATGCTCGTTCGGCCCAGATCGCGAGTTGTTCGTCGGCCGCCGCGCGGAAGGTGTCGGCGGCCGCCAGTGCCACGGCTCGGCCCCGTTCGTTCAGGTCCGCTGCCAGCTTTCCGATCGTCGTCGTCTTGCCGGTTCCGTTGACGCCGACGATCATCCACACCGTCGGCGCCTCCGGAGCGAAGACCAGCGCCCGCTCCCTGCTCGTGTCGAACAACGAGACGAGTTCGTCCGCCAGAAGTCCCTGGATCTCGTCAACGCTTGTCAGCTTGCGGTCCCTCGCCTTGCCGCGCAGGTCCTCGGTGATCC
>JBOGXG010000191.1:0-5991 GCA_050694195.1 Actinomycetota bacterium
AGGATCGTCTTCCTCGGCGGGTTGGGCGAGATCGGCCGCAACATGATGGCGATGGAGACGGACGGCCGGATCCTCGTTATCGACACCGGCCTCTCCTTCCCGAACGAGGAGATGCTCGGCGTCGACTTGGTACTTCCGGACTTCAGCTACGTGTCCGAGCGCGCGCAAGACTGCGTCGGGGTCGTGTTGACGCACGGTCACGAGGACCATGTCGGCGCGCTGTCGTGGTTCCTCAAGGAGGTCGACGTCCCCGTCTACGGCACGCCGTTGACGCTTGGGATCGCGCGGCGCCGGCTCGACGAAGCCGGCGTGAAGGCGGATATGCGCGAGATAAGCGCGCCGGGAACCCTGCGTGTGGATCCCTTCGACATCGAGTTCTTCGCGATGTCTCACTCGATCCCGGACGCGGTCTCGGTGGGGCTCTCGACCCCCCACGGCCGGATCCTCTATACCGGCGACTTCAAGATCGACGAGACGCCGATCGACGGCCGGATCACCGACCTCGCGGGCATCAAAGGGTTCGCGGAGCCAGGCGTCGATATCCTCTTCTCCGATTCGACGAACGCAGAGCGGCCGGGTCGCACGCCGTCCGAGCGCATCGTCGGAGACACGTTGCGGGACATCTTCGAGAACGCGCGCGGGCGGATCATCGTCGCCTGCTTCGCCTCGAACCTCCACCGTGTCCAGCAGATCTGTCAGGTGGCGGAACAACTGGGCCGGCGCATCGCCGTCGTCGGGAGGTCGATGATCGCCAACGTCGAGGTCGGCCGCGAGCTCGGCTACCTGAAGGTCGCCGACTCCACGCTGTTCAGCATCGACGAGATCGACCGGGTCCCGGCGAACGAGGCCGTGGTCATCTGCACCGGCTCGCAGGGAGAGCCTCTGGCCGCTCTCTCGTTGATCGCGGCGGGGGAGCACAAGCAGCTGCATGCGCAGCGCGATGACACCGTGATCCTCTCGGCGAGCCCGATCCCCGGGAACGAGTCGGCGGTCCACCGGGTGATCAACTCGCTGTACAAGGCGGGGGCAGACGTCTACCACTCGGGCACGAGCCCCGTGCACGTCTCGGGCCACGCCGCGTCCGAGGAACTGGCCCAGATGATCGAAACCGTCCGGCCCCGGCACTTCGTGCCGGTGCACGGCGAGTATCGGCAACTCGCTCTGCACAAGAAGATCGCGGCCGGGCTCGGTTACGACGACGGGAAGGTAACGATCGTCGAGGACGGGGACGTGCTGGAACTGACCAACGGCCGGGTGCAGCGCGGGGGAAAGGTGCACTCGGGGATGATCCTCGTCGACGGTCTCGGCGTCGGCGACGTCGGACCCGTGGTCCTCCGTGACCGACGCCTACTGGCGCAGGACGGAGTGGTGATCTGCGTAGTGACGATCGATTCCCAGACCGGCGAAGTCCTCGCCGGCCCCGATCTCATCACCCGCGGCTTCGTGTTCGAGGAGGAGTCGCGGGACTTCCTCGACGAGGCCGCCGACAGGGTCATGGACGCGCTCGAGAACCTCGAGGCCGAGCACGTGGTCGAGTGGTCGGCGATAAAGAAGGCGTGCCGCCGCTCGCTGGGCCAGCTGGTGTGGGAACGAACCCGGCGCCGGCCGATGATCCTGCCGATCATCATGGAGGTCTAACCCCCTTTCGCGTTTTGAACGCTTCCGGGTACGCGCGATGGGCGGTATCTACGCGCGGTTTTGTCTTCGCAGGCGGTCCAGTACCGCTTTGATGTCGCCGATGACGACATGAGGCCTGTCCCGGACCTCCTCCCAGCTGAAGCGGATCACGGTCCATCCGAGCGCCTCCAGCCGACGGTCCCGTTTCCGGTCGCGATCCTTATCTGTCTTCCCCCCATGAACGGAGTCCCCGTCGATCTCGATGTCCATCTTTTCGTCGAGATAGGCGAAGTCACACCTGGCGAGTAGCCGCCCCTGGTGCCAGATCTCGTGGTCGACCTCGGCGACGGGGAGCCGGACGCCGTCGAAGAGCTTCAAGGCATCGATCTCGGAGGGCCCCCGCACCTTCTCGTAGCGCGGGTCACGTTCGGCTATCAATTCGCGTGCTTTCCGAACCCCGTTCCGGCCCTGCCGAGCGATCTGTTCAACGAACGCGGCGAAGCGCTCGAGCGTGGTGAGGCGTAGACGAAGTGCCTCGTCGAGAGCCAGCCCTGCGCGCTTCTTTCCGGCGATCGAGATGAGATCGAAGATCGTCTTTTCGATAGGAGTCGTTGGGATCCCCGAGATGAACGTCGGCGTCAGGTCCAGGTACGGCGACAAAGTGTGGAGGACGACCCCGTCGGGAGGCTTGAGCCGCGCGCGCGTGCACACCTCGATGATGTTCGGCTTGAAGCTCCGTAGTTCGTAGAGAGCGGCCGCCGCGCGGCCCGCCACCATGCTTCCGGGCCCGGCCCAGAGGAGGGCCGCCCACAGGTCGCGATCGTGGGACGCGGGGGCCGACCTGTAGGAGTAGACGTTCGGAAGCAAGGAGATCCACTCGCCGCTCCGCAGTCGTGACTCGATGGACCTCTCCGTTTGGCCCCCCTCGAGCGCTTGGGCTCGGGAGAACGCGCCCGCTTGCTGCGCGGCTCGCTCCCCGCAGGCGCGATCGGCTTCTCGGAACTTGGACACCCTCGGATGAGAAACGAAGAGGGAGGTGGAGGTGGTGAACGGGGTCACAGCCCCCCTGGAGCAAACCGCGCGTAAATACCGCCCATCGCGCGTACCCGGAAGCGTTCAAAACCCCCAGGGTGCTTGGGGGTGGTGTTAATTATTGTTACAGTTGTGACTCTGGCCATGGCATTTTTAGGTAGATCCTGGAGGGTGGTTGGCTACTCAGACCCGGAGGCGCGCCCCGGCCCGTAAGGGCCCTCCTCAACGATCCCGAGGCCGGAAGCCTCCGGCGCGCCGGGCGGCGCCGGCGAGGCGGAGCCGAGCCAGGCCGCCGAGCCGTGTGGCCGGGTTCCTGAGATGGATCGGCTATCACATCGTCAACGCCCCGATCGAGTTCTGGGGCCTGGTCGTTGTCCTCGGCGGGATCGTCGCCGGCCTCGGTATCTACCGGGACGGAGCCGGGCCGATCGGGGGGGCCGTCGATTACCTCGCCACGCTCCTCGTCGGGACCTTCGCGATCCTCGTTCCGATCACACTCGTGACCGCCGGGCTCCTGATGATCGTCCCGCGCTCGCGCGAGCAGGTCCTGAGGATCGTGACGGGCGTCGCGGTGGGGAGCATCGCGCTCGCCGGCATGACGCACCTCGCCCGGGGCAACAGGCCCATCGACACGCCGCTCGAGAAACTCCAGAAGGTCGGCGGCATGTTCGGGGCCCTCGTTTCGCGGCCCGCCTCCGATGTCATCGGAACGTTCGCGACGTGGCTCTTGATGCTCCTGCTGCTCGGCCTCGGCGTGATGATCGTTACCCGAACATCGATCGGCACCGTCGGCGCGTGGACGAAGGTCGGAGCTGCGAGCGCGTGGGATTTCGTCCGCGGGCTCGCGACGCGGATCGATCTCGACGATGAGGACGAGGCCGAGGAAGACGACGATTACGAGGACGACTACGACGACGACTACGACGAGGATGAAGAGGAGTACGAAGACGACGAGGACCTGGACGAGGACGAGGACGAGGAGGAGGCTCCCAAACGGCGCCGCGGCCGCAAGAGCGCGGCGCCTCCTACCGGGCTGACAACCAAGCCGAGGCAACTAGCGATGCCCGTCGGCGACTCCAGCACCTACAAGCTTCCGTCCCTCGATCTGCTCGCTCGCGGTGGCACCCGCGAGATCTCGGCGCGCTCCATCGAAGAGACCACCCGGATCCTCGAGGCGACACTCGAGCAGTTCAACGTCGACGCCTCCGTCACCGGCTACACGGCCGGCCCAACCGTGACGAGGTTCGAGATCGAGCTCGGCGCCGGGGTGAAGGTGAACCGGGTCCTGTCCCTCTCGAACGAGATCAAGTACGCCATGGCATCAGGCGAGCTCCGTTTCCTGGCCCCCATCCCCGGTCGTTCGGCGATCGGAGTCGAGGTCCCGAACAGGTCTCGTCACCTCGTGACCCTCGGCGACGTGCTTCGGTCCAGGGACGCCCAGAACGAGAAGCACCCGCTCGCGGTGGCGCTCGGCCAGGACATCTCCGGCGAGACCGTGCTCGCGAACGTGACGGAGATGCCGCACATCCTGATCGCCGGGGCGACCAACTCCGGGAAGTCATCGTGCATCAACTCGGTCATCACGTCGGTATTGACGCGCTCCCGGCCCGATCAGGTGCGTCTCATCCTCATCGACCCGAAGCGCGTGGAGCTGACGCATTTCGCCGGCGTCCCGCACCTCATTACTCCGGTCGTGACGAACCCGAAGAAGGCCGCGTCGGCCCTCGGCTGGGTGGTCCGAGAGATGGAGATGCGTTACGAGACCCTGGCGGCGTCGGGTATGCGCAACCTCGAATTCTACAACGACGCGGTGACGCGCGGAGCGGTGATGGGGGTCTCCGAGGATGACGACGAACCGCAACCTCTCCCGTACATCCTCGTCGTCGTCGACGAGCTTGCCGATCTGATGATGGTGGCACCGCGCGACGTGGAGGCGGCGATCTGCCGCATCGCGCAGATGGCGCGCGCGGTCGGCATCCATCTCATCGTCGCGACGCAACGTCCTTCCGTCGATGTGGTCACCGGAGTCATCAAGGCCAACATCCCGTCGCGGCTCGCGTTCAGCGTCGCATCGCAACAGGACTCTCGGGTCATCCTCGACCAGGGCGGCGCGGACAAGTTGATCGGGCACGGCGACATGCTCTACCTCCACGCGAACTCGTCGAAGCCTCGACGCATCCAAGGAGCCTGGGTGACCGAGAAAGAGATCGCCTCGATCGTCGGCCATGCGCGCCGGCAGGGCCAACCGGAATACGTCGAGGGCGTCACCGTCGACGAGAACGCGGGTCTCGGTGCCGGAGGAAGCGGGGCCGCCGACGGCGACGACGAGCTCCTGCAGGAGGCTCTCGATCTGGTCGTCCGCTCTCAACTCGGCTCGACCTCGATGCTGCAACGCAAACTCAAGGTCGGCTTCTCGCGCGCCGGCCGCTTGATGGATCTCCTCGAGCAGCGCGGCGTGGTGGGCCCGTCGCTGGGCTCCAAGCCGCGGGACGTTCTCATGACGGTGGAGGAGCTCGACGCCCGCGAGGACGCCGCCGGCGCCGACGAGGAACTCTAACCACGGGCCGTAGTCCTCTCCCGTAGGTACTACACGTCGCCGTTCCTATAATGGGCTCTCACGCGACATCAAGTAGGAGCAAGCGGCATGGCCGAACGCGTCACGATGGGCGCCTATCTCAGGGCTGCGCGCCGCCGCCGGCGGATCAGTCTCGAGAGGGCCGCCGAGGAAACGAGGATCCGAGCGGACTTCATCATGCGTATGGAGTCCGACGAGTTCGACTTCCTCGCGCCGACCTACGTGCGCGGCTTCCTGAAGTCCTACGCTCGTTACCTGCGAGCCGATCCGACACCTCTGTTGGACGACTTCGACCGTCGTTACGGCACAGGCCGTTCCGAGGCGTCCCAGCTCGTGGCGTTCGAGCGTCAGACGCGGCAGAACCGAGCCGCGAGGGGGCCGCGCCTCAACAACTGGGGGGTCGCCGCGATCCTCGCGTCGATCGTCATCGTCGGCTTGGCGGTAGTGGGACTCATCCAGGGCGACGAGACCCAGCCGACGGCCGAGAGAGCCGACGTCGCGGAGGCGCCGCTCGACGACGACGCCGATGGCCTGGGGCCCGCTAGCCCTAGTCCCACTCCCACACCGGAGCCGAGCGCGACGCCGGACGACGGTGCGATCGCGTTCACCGACGGGATCGAGGTGGAGATCGTCGCGTCGCAAGCCGATTGTTGGGTCCTCGCGTCCGAGGACGGCGTCGAGGTCAATCCGGCCGGCGAAACCATCCCCGTCGGCGAGAGCCTGATCTTGACAGCACAGGAGCAGATCTTCGTGCGGCTCGGTTATCC
>JBOGXG010000192.1:0-3121 GCA_050694195.1 Actinomycetota bacterium
CCTCTCGAAGACGGGAACATAAACACTTAAACGAGAAACCGCCGAGGTCGAGACGTGTAGGACGTGTCCCCGGCTGGTGGAGTGGCGCGAGCTGGTGGCCCGCCAGAAGCGCGCATCCTTCGCCGACGATGACTACTGGGGGAGGCCCGTTCCCGGCTGGGGGGATCCCTCGGCGCGCCTGTTGATCGTAGGGCTCGCGCCCGCGGCCCACGGCGGGAACCGCACGGGCCGCATCTTCACGGGAGACCGATCAGGTGACTGGCTGTTCGCCTCGATGTACCGAACCGGGTACGCCAACCAGCCGCACTCCGTCGCCGCCGGTGATGGTTTGGAATCGATCGACGCGTACATCGCGGCGGTCGTGCGCTGTGCTCCGCCGGCGAACAAGCCGACGACCACCGAGCGGGACAACTGCCTGCCCTACCTGGTCAGGGAGATGACGCTTCTCGAACGTCTCCGGGTGATAGTTGCGCTCGGCGCCTTCGCGTGGGATGGAGTCTTGCGCACCGCCGGTGCGCTCGAGATGGCTCGGCCCCGTCCGAAGCCCCGTTTCGGTCATCTCGCCGAGACGCGGCTGGGTGACTGGACCCTGCTGGGCTCGTTCCATCCCAGTCAACAGAACACGTTCACCGGCAAGCTCACCGAGCCGATGCTCGACGCCGTCTTCCATCGGGCGCGAGCCGTTTCCTAGTCGAAATCCGGGTGCTATATGTTCCGTTCCTGCACCAGAAAACGAAGAGATGAGGCATCGTGACAACCGTTGAGTTCGAGCGCGAGGGCAACGTTGGGATCGTCGCCATCGCGCGGCCCGAGGTACGGAACGCGGTCGATCGCACGACCGCCGCGGAACTCGCCGACGCGTTCAGGCGATTCGACGACGATGAGTCCCTGGGCGTGGCGATCCTCACCGGTCGCGGAGGAACGTTCTGTGCCGGCGCAGACCTGAAGGCGATCGCGCGCGGCGACGCCCCATCGATCTCCGAGGACGGCGACGGCCCGATGGGACCAACCCGTATGCGCTTGGGCAAGCCCGTGATCGCGGCGATAGAGGGCCACGCCGTAGCCGGGGGACTCGAACTGGCAGTGTGGTGCGACCTCCGGGTCGCAGCGAGCGATGCGACGCTCGGCGTCTTCAACCGGCGTTTCGGCGTGCCGCTGATCGACCTCGGGACGATCAGGCTCCCGCGCATCGTCGGCCACGGGCGCGCCCTCGACCTGATCCTCACCGGGCGGGCGGTGGGCGCCGACGAGGCCCACCGCATGGGGCTCGTCGATCGAGTCGTCGATCCCGGTTCGGCCCTTCAGGAGTCGCTCGCGCTCGCGGCCGCGATCGCGGCGCACCCCCAGATCGCGATGCGTAACGACAGGGCCTCGATCCTGGAGCAGTGGGGGATGACCGAGGACGACGCCATGAGGAACGAGTTCCGCCACGGGCTGGAGACGCTCGTGTCGGGCGAGTCGACGGGAGGCGCCGAGCGGTTCGCCTCCGGAGAAGGACGTCACGGCTCCTAGACACGGCGACGCGCGGTTTCCTCGGTCAACGGGTTAGCCGGGGAGCAACAGAACTGTCTAAGAAACTTGGGAGGTGCCCTCGAATAGCGCCTCCAGGCGCGCCACCTCGGCGACAGGAGCGACGCGCTTGAAGTGGGCCGAATCCTCCGACCACGATCCGAGGATCCGCTCGGCGATCGGCGAATCGGTGGCTTCGAGGTGCCGGGCGATCACCCGCTTCAACGACTCGAGCTGGCCGTCGGTCGGGAGGTAGGCGGCGACGAGCTGAGGGTTGATATTGGTGGCCAGCTCACCATTCGGGTCGTAAACGTACGCCTCGCCTCCGCTCATCCCGGCTCCCACGTTGCGACCGGTCGGGCCCAGGATGACGACGGCTCCCGCGGTCATGTACTCGCAGGTGTGATCGCCCGTTCCCTCGACTACGGCGACCGCCCCGGAGTTCCTGACGCCGAACCGTTCGCCGGCGCGCCCGGCGACGAACAGTTGTCCGCCCGTCGCGCCGTAGAGGACCGTGTTCCCTACGAGGTAGGGATCGCCGTCGTCGTTCTCCGGGGGCTTGATAACGACTCGCCCTCCGGCCATCGACTTGCAGACGTAGTCGTTGGCTTCGCCGACGAGGATCATCTCGATCCCCTCGGAGAGGAAGGCGCCGAACGACTGTCCGGCCTCGCCCTCGAAGCGAGCGGTCACCTTGTTCTCGGGCTTCGGGAGACAGAGCTCCTTCTCGATCGAACAGCCCAGGCGCGCGCCGACGGTGCGGTCGGCCGTGGTGATCGGGTAGGCGACCTGAACGCCCTCGCCCCGCTCCAGCGCCGGGAGGGCGTCATCGTAGAGACGATCGCCGAGTTTCGATCTCGGCGACTGCAGGGGCAGCGAGCCGGTGAAGCGCGTGTCCTCGTTCCCGGCGTCCAGCGCGAGGAGGGGGCCGAGATCGAGCGAGTCGGCCCGAGCGTCTCCGGTCGTGCGTTGCTTCAAGAGATCCACGCGGCCGATCGCCTCGTCGAGACTTCGGAGACCGAGCGACGCGAGCTGCGATCGCACCTCCTCGGCCAGGAGGATGAGATAGCGGGCGACCATCTCCGGCGCGCCGGCGAACTTCTTGCGGAGTTCCGGGTTCTGGGTCGCGATACCGACCGGACAGGTGTCCCGGTGACACGTGCGAACCAGGATGCAGCCTTCGGCGACGAGTGCGATGGTCCCGAACGAGTATTCGTCGGCCCCCAGGAGCGCGGCCACCACGATGTCGCGCCCGTTCTTGAGACCCCCGTCGACCCGGATCCTGGCGCGACCCCGGAGGCCGTTCTGGACGAGCGCGGATTGGGTCTCGGCGAGGCCGATCTCCCACGGCATCCCGGCGTTCTTGATCGAGGACAGCGGACTCGCACCCGTCCCCCCGTCGGCCCCCGCGATGTGTACGACGTCGGCGAGGCCCTTCACCACCCCGGCCGCGATCGTGCCGACGCCCTCCGAGGAAACGAGCTTGACCGAGACCTTAGCGTCGGGGTTCGCCTGCTTTAGGTCGAAGATCAACTGCGCGAGATCCTCGATCGAGTAGATGTCGTGATGGGGCGGGGGAGAGATCAGCGCAACGCCGGGGACGGTGTGACGC
>JBOGXG010000193.1:0-4305 GCA_050694195.1 Actinomycetota bacterium
GAGTTCGCGGCTCTCCGTCGCTCTCAGAGGCCGGTTTCACCGGGGAGGTCCCGGACTGACAGACAAACGGCGGGGGTGGGGCCAGTTCAGATGATCGCGGTGGGGCCACTGCAAGTTGACGTTCTCACCCCGAGCCGCCCTTACAACGCAGGGGTCGGCGGTTCGAACCCGTCACCGCCCACAACGCGAAACACCAGGTGAACGGGTGTTGTCATCATTCTCCCGGATGCGCACATGTGTTCAAGCGGACGCGAAATCCAACAGAAATCCAACATGCGAAGGAAGTTCGCGCGGGGATCGGTGGTCACGCGACGCCGAAATCCAACAAAATCCAACAAACACGAAAATCCAACGCGTCCAACGGGGATGACCTGGGGGGCGGTGGATGATCTGTTGCGTATGGGGCCAGGCAAGGCCGGAGACAGGCGGACTCATAATCAAACGGTAGGTCCCTTGCAAGGGATGCATTTGCGCTGGTCAGAACCGATTTCCCGCGCCGCCCGGGCTTGGTGTTCCACATTTGTTCCACGTTGTGATGTCCTTTCGAGGGGACGGGGGTCACTGTTGATCTGCCAACATCACATCCAGATCGACGCCGCCCGAGAGGCCTTCGACTCTCGACGAGCCTCCATGCTCTTCTTGATCATCGGTTCCTCCTCGGTCGTCGTGTCGGACAACACGAGGATGAAGCGGTGGGTCCTTGATTTGCGGGATGTCCCAGGGAGCGCCGATCCAGCTCTTACACCACGTCACAGGGCATTAATTGAAAACGTGTGATCTCATCAGGCCATCGCTGAACGGAGCGACGGTGTGCTAGGCCGTTTCCCAGAGCAGAAACGCACCGTTGACGAGGAAGGCGATAAGGGTGAGGAGCAGGACCAGCCCATACATTCGGGGAATGTCGTGCAGGTTTACGCTCTGAATCAGTACGAATCCCAAGCCGTGCGAGAGGCGAACATCTCGCCGGGCACAACTCCATGTTGACGGTCGCAAAGTTTTTGTAGCTGTATGAAACAAGAAAGCCAAGACCACCCCGGGTCGAAAGGATGAATTCCGAAGCGATGACTCCGATGAGGGAATAGATCATGCCGAGCTTCAGGCTGGCGAAGATATAGGGCGCACTGCCCTCGTTTGAGGAGGGCCAACGAACCGGAGCCTTGCGCTCCGGGGATCCACGCGTCACGGCCTGGTCGGCGCCTTGTGCATGGTGCTCAACGCCGCCACCGGCTTCACCAACCGGAACCTTCGCGCCCAGGTGGCCGGACTGCTCGGCACCGCCTACACGTCCTCACAGATGACCTACGAATTGCGCCGCCTCAGGGGCAAGGGACTCTTCCACCGCTTGGAGCGCATCAATGTCTACGTACTCACCCGTGATGGCATCCGCGTGACTCTCTTCTACAAGGAACGTCACTACAGATTGCTCGCACCCTTGCTCGCGTCAGACCTCCCACCTGCCCCCGTCGAACTACGCCGCGCCCTTCGCGAAGTTGATCGAAGTGTCGATCACCACGTAGCGTCTGCGCGGATCAAGGCCGCCGCTTGAGAACTTGACAAGAACGCGCGCGTTTCAACGCCCGAGAAGCCAGCGGGTTTTGGGAGGATGCGATCCGACAACCGCGGACCTTATCTCCTTGTGCCGTTCAGACCCAGCGCCGCCTTAACTTGAGGCTGAAGCTCCAGCACCAGGAAGCCGGTCTTGCCGGCGGCGGTCCAGATGTGACCCGTGTGAGGGATGAACTGCGGGTAGGCCGTCGAGCAATCCACCATGACTGGCTTACAGAAGAGACCCAGCACGGGCGACGAGGTTGACAACGTGCTCGGGTTATCGCTGGCGCCGGGGTTGTAGTAGGCGACCTCTTTCGGATGGAGGATGTCCCGGATGTCAATGATCCGTGTGCCCGAGGAGAACCAGGTCCACATCGCGAAGGTCGCGTCGCGAGGATTGTCAACCGAGCCGTAGTGCGAGCCGTAGGTCGTCCCGTCCTCGGTCACCGCTTGAGTGCAGTTCTCCGGTTCGTTGACCTCGAGCCTGAACTCCGACACGAGCACAGGAGTCTTCTCGTGGCTGAGGTCGAAGTTGAGCACGTTCGTGCCCGTGGTGTCGCAGTATCCGTTCCTGAAGGTCTCCTTCGAGGTGAGTAGGTAGGGCCGTCCCTTCACGCGGGCGTAAACGACGGTGTGGCCGCCTGCCGGGGGGATCGTTTGACCAATGAGACGCATCTCGGGGTTGGGTCGGCGGTGTTGGATGCTCGACGTATCGAAAATCTGACCGTCGGCGAAATACACGCGGGTCCCATCGAGGTTGAATGCCAGATCATGAGAACTGAAGGGCGCCTCCAGGAGCAACTTGGGACGAGACGGGTTGGATATGTCGACCACATAGGTGACCCCACCAGCGAAGGATTGCGCGTAGACCGTCTTCCCATCCGGGCTCAACCCCCCACCATGTGATTGCCCCGGCAATTCGAAACTGGACTTCAGTCGCGGACGCAGGCAGTCCTTCGAGATGTCGTAAACGGCCAGGTAGATCGCCGACGCTTCATACTGATGATCGGTCGGAGCAGTGCTATTCCCCTTTGCCAGCAAGATCCCGCTCTTTGCCTGCAGTGTTTCGACGGTGTTCACCGTGCCGGGATCGCGAAGGATCGTCTTCACCTGTGGATCGGCCGGATCGGACACGTCGAGAACGGCGACCCCCGAAAGTGGGTCGTTCACGTTGCGATCAAGCGTTCCGAAATAGGCGCACGTCGTCTTGCCAGTTTTCCACCAGGTGAGTTGATGGTTGTTGCCGCGGTCTTCGATCGAGTTCTGCCCGACGAGCGTGAGGCCGCAGAAATAAGGCTCCTGAGATCGTCCGCTTAACTGATCCGCAAGCGGGACCTGACCCTGGAGTCCCGTCTCGGGCTGGTCCTTGGGCCCGCACTCCGCTCCGCCTTTGGATCGCGTTGCAGGTAGGGCCGGCTCTGCAAGGACGGATACCGCGATCATCGTCGCGAGCGTTAAGTAGATAGGAACGCACCGCATCTTCTTCATGAACCCATCCTCCTCGGGAGCACGCCGCGGTCATCCTCGTATTTGCCGCGCATATAGCTCTTCCCCGCGCTGACCCCTGACTCCTGGCACGACGCCGTTGGAGAAAGCGAGAATTTTTCGGACCGAAAGGCGGTGAACATACGAAGGTAGGGACGCGTTGCAGCGGTTAACCCGTCCGGTGCCTTCTCTGTCGCTCGGCCTCGTCCCACGCGGATAGAGCCTGATAGTCGGGCACGGTCGCCAATTCCGCTCTTGGGGTCGGTGGACTGCGCGTCGCGCGTCACGGCGATGTCGATCGGGGCGGGCGCATGGTCGAGGGCTCTCTGGATCGCATCCGGCAACTCAGCCGCACTCTCGCCCGGTATCGTAGGGTCGACATGTACGTCAAGCGATACGTCCGGGAAAGAGGGAGCAAGACCTACGCCTACATGCGTCTTGTGGAGTCCTACCGGGACGCAGCAGGCAAGGTGCGTCACCGCGTGCTGCAGAACCTCGGACGCGAGGAAAGCTCAAGGCGTCGGGCCAGCTGGACCAGTTGGCGGCGAGCTTCGCCCGCCTTAATCTGCCATGACCGGCGTCCGGCGAGAGGTCGGCCCGCTCCTGCTCGTGCACCACTTCCTCCAGCGCCTCCGCATCGCCGGCGCTCGTCGATCGGTCGATCCCCCAGGTGGGCCGCGACCAGCTGACCCACGGCGACCCGTCACTGTTGCCCTTGACGAAGTGGACGTTCCTGGTGATGGCCCGACCACCAGATCGAGCTTGCCGTCCTCGTCGAAGTCGCCTGCGGTTACGCCATAGGGGCTAGCTCGCACCGAGATTTGTCGCCGTAGTCGGGTTGGCGAAAGGGATCGTAGAGGGCCGCGGCGGCGGCGGTCGCCGGCATCAAAGCCGCCAGCATCACCGCCGAGATTAGAATGTGTAGACGCGGCGAAGCGTCCGTCTAGGGACGCGCACGCGGGAGCACATTTTGGGTCCTTCGGGCCTTCGGCTATCGCACGCCGGGCTACCAGAGCGAGGTAGTCGACCTCGAGGTTCAGCCCGAGGCCCGACGCCTGCGCTCGCACCGGCTCCTCGGCCCCTTGCCGGAGATCAGGGCTTCGAGCAGGTCGCGCCGCACGATCGCCCGGTCGGTCCAGATGCCTTCGGCTTCTTCGAGATAGGCATCCGCGACGGCGGTCGAAACCAGGTCGATGTGCCTCTATGACCCGGCCCGCCTTCTAGAGTGCGGCCTCGCGTTCGTCCGGCCGGTCGGGTCGCGCGGCATCGAGG
>JBOGXG010000194.1:0-2914 GCA_050694195.1 Actinomycetota bacterium
GGCTCTTGCTCCCAGCGAGTGGGTGCAAGGATCCCCGGAGAGGGACTCGGTCCTCCTCGCGTTCAACGGCCCGCTTGCCGCCGCCGATCTCGACTCGGTTCTCGACGAACTGGACGCCACCGACGCGAAGGCCGCCTTCTTCATCAGAGGCCACTGGGCGGACGCACATCCCGCCGCGATGGAGGCACTCTCCGAGTCCGGCCACGTTGTAGGGAACGCGGGACGACGGAAGGCGCTGAAACCTTCGGCTCCTCCGAAGCGGCTTCGGTCGATGATCCGGAAAGGCGAGCGATCCCTGCTGCGGCGCGGGGTGGACCCTCGGCCCTTCCTCAGCTTTGACGGCCGTGCGGATCGCAGGTCGCTTCGAGTGGCCGGCGCCCTCGGCTATCGCTCAGTGAGGCCGAGTGTCTGGGGTGGAAGAGGTGGACCGAAGAAGGTGGTGCGCCGGGTGATGGCACGTGTGCGACCCGGCTCGATCGTCGAGCTTCGCGGCGAGCGCTCGGCTCATGTGGCGGCGTTAGCCACCATCCTGCGGAGGGTCGAACGCGCCGGTCTCGGGACGCAGAGCTTGGAGTCCTTGACGAGAACGTCTCCCGTTCGCTGGGACGTGGTTCTGGCGGCGGGTGCCAATGGTCGGAGGGTCCGCGCTCTCCAGAAGGAACTGGCCGCCGATACTTATCCGGCCGGTCCGGCGGACGGCACGTTCGGGACCGCGACGCTTGACGCCGTTTACGCGTTCGAGAAGGTCAACGGCCTCACACTCGACGGTGCGATCGACGGGGCCGATATGGAACGCCTGCTTCGTGGCGGTCCGCCGGATCCTCCGCCTCACCCGGAGGACACCTATATAGACATCGACATCACTCGCCAGGTGCTATTCGAGGTTCGGAACGGTGAAGTCGTTCACACGGTGCCCGTCTCGACCGGCAACGGCGCGGCCTATGAGTCGCGCGGCACGACGGCGATCGCGTCGACCCCGCGCGGCAGCTTCGAGATCTACAACAAGATCCCCGGGTGGAGGATCAGCCATCTCGGCGCGCTCTATTACCCGTCTTACTTCTCGGGGGGGTACGCGATCCACGGGAGCACGTCCGTCCCGCCGTACCCGGCCAGTCACGGCTGCGTGCGGATCCCGATGCATGTGGCGATCGAGTTCTACGAGCGCAACGACTACGGAACGCCCGTCTACGTCCACGACTGACCGTCGGCCGATCCCGCCGGGGTCACCCCCCGATCATCGACATCGATCGCGTCGGTCGCACGAAATCGGGCTGCCCGATCCTGTGGCCTGCCCACTTCGCTGCTACGCACGAACGGGCGAGCGCGGCCAACTCGTCGTCGCTCGCCCCGGCTCGCATCGACTCGCGCAGATCCGTCTCCTCGAGTGCGAAGAGGCAGGCGCGAAGCTTGCCGTCCGCCGTCAACCGCAGTCGGTTGCAGGTATCGCAGAAGGGTTCCGTGACCGAGGGGATGACGCCGACGCGACCGGGGGCGCCGTCCGCGAATCGATACGGGGTGGCAGGCTCCGGCTGATCATCGGTGTCCGGCTCGAGCGGGAACACCGCGGCGATCCGGGAGATGATCTCCGCGCCTGGAACGACCCCTGCGGCGGACCACTCGTCCTGCGCATCGAGCGGCATGTATTCGATGAAGCGGACCTCATAGCCCGTCGTGCGAGCGAGCCGCGCGAACTCCACGGCCTCGTCCTCGTTCTGATCCCTGATCACCACGCAATTGATCTTCACCGGCCTGAGGTCCAGATCCGCCGAGATCCTCAGTCCCTCGAGGACCTCGTCGAGAGCGTCCCGCATCGTCATATCGGCGAAGCGATGCTTGATCAAGGAGTCGCACGAGACCGAGACACGATCGAGGCCGGCTTGCTTGAGTCGGGCTGCCATCTTGCCGAGCAGGTACCCGTTCGTGGTGATCGAGATGTCGAGGTCGTCGTCGATGTCGCGCAGTAGCCGCACGAGCACGTCGACGTCGTGGCGCACCAGAGGCTCACCTCCGGTGACCTTGATCGACCGAACGCCGGAGCCCACGAGGATGCGAGCGAGCCGCTGGATCTCCTCGAAGCTGAGAATCTCGTCCTTGGGCATCCAGGGCAGCCCCTCTGGGGGCATGCAGTACCTGCATCTGAAGTTGCACCTGTCGGTTACGGAGATACGAAGGTCGGTGGCGATGCGTCCGAATCCGTCGACAAGCGGTGGGAGCGCGGGAACGGCGGTGGTCATGCGGTCATGCTCCCACGGATGGCGTTCCTAGCGCATCCCCGAGGTGATTCACCCCGGCATCGCCTCGGCAGCTCGCTTCGCCATCTCTTGCGGGGAGACGTCCTCAACATGCGTCGCGATGCTCCATCTGTGGCCGAAGGGATCCTCGAACTGGCCGGAACGATCCCCGTAGAACTGATCTTCGACCTTTATCAGCGACGTAGCTCCGCGGGCGAGGGCGCGCTCGAAGATCGCATCGACATCCTCGGCGTACACGCTGATCGTTACCGGTGTCCCGCCGATCGAGCGAGGGCTACGGATCCCCATCTCCGGGTATTCGTCCGCGAGCATCACCAGGGAACCGCCCAACTCGAGCTCCGCGTGTCCGATCCGTCCATCGGGCGCAGGCATGCGCAGGCGCTCGGTCGCGCCGAGTACATCCACGTAGAAGTCGATGGCTGCGGCGGCGTCATCGACGCAGAGATAGGGCGTGACCCTGGGGTACCCATCGGGGATCGGCTTAACGTTCGGCATCGCACTCTCCCTTCCAGTCGCGAGCTGGGCAGTGCATCGTACTGAATCACCCCGTGCGCCCCAGTCGGCTGCTTGGTGCATATCCCCAATCGGAGACCGTGGATTCATCGTTTTGGCACAAAGGGACGCCGATGGCGGACGAGCAACTCTCTTTCAGACACGCATCG